>JANNRU010000101.1:0-18652 GCA_031401755.1 Acidobacteriota bacterium
GACAGCTCCGGGTGCCGCGGGAGAGGCCGGGATGGCGGCCGTGGCGGGAGCGCCTGCGCCGTCGCGAACCATCCGCATTCGAAATCCTTCACGCTGAATCTCGAAGGACCGGAAGCGGCACCGCGCCACCAGCTCGATCAACTCCCGGATTTCCTTGGTATCCAACTCTCAGCCCCCGTGCCGTCGCTCGTCGGCGGCGGCAGGTTACAACCTGGGAAGCGGGTGGACAAGGTTCGACGGACGGGTCGCCTTATTAATGTTGCGCCCTGCCCGTGCGCATCCGTTGGAAGCGGTCGAGCCACGTCGAAAGGCGCGCCACGCGGCCGTCCTGCCCGCGCGGCTCGCCGAGGGAGGCAATGAACCGGCGGGCCGGCTCCGCGTCCGCGCCCCCGCTCCGGGCGATCTCTTCGGCCAGCCTTCGTGCGCCCGCAAGATCGCCTTGGGCCGCGCGCAATCGCGCATGGGTCAATGTCCGCAAGGGTGGGTGATCGCTCATGGTCCTTCCGGGGTCGGGCTGGAGGTCGGGCGCGCCCGCCTTCGATAGATGATGACCGAACTGTCCTCGGCCGGCTCCCCGGCCTCGGGACCGTCGAACACGTAGAGCGTCGGCAGCGACGCGTCGTTCGTCTCGACCCGTACCCATCCGCACGGCTCGTAGTCACGCTCCAGGAACTCGGTGATCCAACCGGCGAGTAGCGGTTCCGTATCCGGCACGGCCAGCCAGGAGGCGCTGACGTTCACGAGCACCGCGAACTGCGGGCGGCTCGCCTCCACGTCGGCGATGAGTTGCTCTTGCAGCCGGGCGGCGAACGGGTGGACTTCGGTCAGGGGGTACATGTAGATGAAGCCACTGGCCAGCCGCCGCTGCGCGTAGAACGCGATCTGCGGCTCGGAGCCGAAGATCGCCACCCGGCCGTCCGTCGCGAGGTGGCGACCGAGGAACTCGCCGATCCGAGGCGACTCGACGAACGGGTTGACGGAGTACATCGCCCGGCTCAGTTCGGTCGGCGTCGCTCGCACGAGCCAGTCCCGTTCCAGCCACCACGGCGAGACGACGGCGAGGACGCACACGAGCCCGCCCCAGCCGCGCACCGAAGCACGAGCCCAGTCATAGCCATACCCCGCCAGGATCCCGAGCGCCGGCGCGAGCAGCAAGAAGTAGTGCTCGCGGAAGTAGAAGCCGGGGGTGATCGCGGCGAGCGCAGCGATCGCCAATCCCGCGCCCCAGACGAGTCCTTGCCGTTCACGCCGACCGACGACGAGGGCGAGGCCCAGCGCCGCGACGACCGCGATCGGCCAGGTCGCCTCCAGTGCGAAGCCGGCCATGGCACGCAAGCGCGCCGGCGCCTCGGCCAGCGAAACTCGCGCGGCATAACTCTGCGGGTAGACGAAGGTCCAGAAGCGAAAGGCCTCGCCCGCGCCGACGCTCCAAAGCCAGAGCAAGATCGTCGACCCGACGGCGATCACGCCCGCGCCGTAGGCGATGAGCCTGCCGCGAAGGAGCGCGGCGACGGCGCCGAAGGCCACGAAGGCCAGTGCATGCTGTTTCATGACTGCGGAAAGCCCGAGCGCGATCCCGGCCAGGACGATCGTCCACGTCTGCTGCGTGCGGAGTGGGCGGGCGAGCAGCGCCAGGCCGAGGAGTGCGAACAGAATCGCGAACGGCTCGGCATTGGCGATGACCCCGTGTGCGTGCGGGCTGAGACTGAACACGAGAAACGCCGCGGTCGCCAGACAGGCCCCCGCTCGGGACAGGAGCACCGAGCCCAGGCTGTACAACGCCGCCGCACTCGCCAGATTCGTCAGCAACAAGCCGAAATGGATTGCCGCCGCGGAAGCGCCCCCCAGGCGGAGGATCAGCCAGTAGCAGGCGTGAACGCCGGGCCACTTCATCGTGTAGAAATCGAGGTACGGACGTCCCCCTTCGCCGAGCAGCCACGCGGCGTAGGCGTACTCGCCCTCGTCGCGCTCGAGCGGCAGGTCGAGCAGTCGGATGCGCAGCAGGACGACGGCGGCGACGACCAGCGCCAACAGGCCGGTGTCCCAGCCCGCGAGCTGACGGAGCTTCGATCCGATTCCGGTCGCTGGCATCGAGTTCATCCGCCGCCCGTCGGGGATCACGGCGGCACCGAACGCTATCAACTTGCGGGGGATCACTCAACCGCGGGGCTGTGGGGTCGCACGCACTGCGGTGGCTCGATTCGCTTTCGATTGCGGTAGAATTCTCGGGTGATCGATGTCGGAAGAGAGCAACCCGGCGCGACCGGGATGAACAGCGATCGTGAGTCGACATCGCCCCATGACGAGGTATCCCCCATGAGTCGAGCGTTCATGTGGTTCCTGTTGGTCTTCTCGGTTCTGATGCTCCTGGTCCAGGCATTCGCGGCCACCGGCGCGAAGCCCGCGGTCGTGGCGCTTTGGTTGGTGATCGGCGGTTTTGCGAGCTATCGCCTGTTTCGGAAGAAGGCGTCGGGTCATTGAAGTTCGCTTTCGTCCGATGATGCGGAGGTTGGAACCTCCGACAGCCCCAAGATTGTATGCGGAATCGAGCCAGTCGAGAAGTTCCGTCGCGAAGCTCGAGTCCACACCGCCGTCCTGTCACAAGAGTCGCCGCGCATCATTGACCCGTCCAGAGGACATGTTCGCGGAGGCAGGCGCGGTCAGGATCAGGCGAATCAAGCCGCTGGCGAGCAGCGACCGGCACGGGTTGGTTGCCCGTCGTAACTGAGAGGCGTCAGCACGGGTTCCCTAAGGCACCAGTTCTCCGATGCACGCAATCCCTCCTCGCCACCAACCCAAATCGAACGGGTCTGCCGCAGAGAGGCGATCCGGTGGAATCCGCGTCAGGGCACAATGGATCGCTGATCCCGCGAGCAGGCCGTCAATCCCTACTCCTTCGTGACGAGGTCGAGCGATGAAGTACTCACAGAGCGTTTCCTCGGCGACAAACGGCTGCTCGAGTTGCAAGAGGAGCACTCCACCCGCCTCGTCCTGCTTTACACCAAGAATTCGAGCGACGAGCGGTTGCCAGCCTAGCGCCTGTCCGAGATCCCACGGCTCGCCGAGTTGGATCGTGACTAGGCGCCCGGTGAATGGCCCGCTAGTAGGCAAAGACATCGACGACCCTCGTAGGAATGTCAAGAATTCCGGGTGCAATCCGCTCCATACCGCCACCTGGCATGTTGAAGTTCGGGCCGACTGGCGTTGGCGGGCCGAATGTTCCCGCGGGAACTTCGAGACTCACCCGAAGTTCAGGAGTACTTTGCAATGAGAGGCGCTGGCGTGCCCGAAGCGGGTTCGAGTTAACGGCGTCGCTGACGTAGTGCGGACCGGACCTTCCGCCTCGGCTCAGGACGCCACTCTCTTGAATTGCGGTGAGCTCAGCGCGAGACATTGCACGTTGCACAACTTCGGTTCCCCTCGCCGCCCCCGTCTCCGCCAGGGCATTCACTCCCCCACTCGAGATGGCCTCGATTCCCTCGTCGACCGCGCCGACCCCTCTGCCGAGAAACCCGCGGGCCTTCCCGCCGATCTTGACGGTCCAACCCACGACACGCTTCGCGATCGCCCCACCCGCGACATCGATCAGCGCGACCCCAGCGGCCTTGGTACCACCCCAAACGCGCTCACCTGTTGACCGTGAGCTATCCGTCGCGACCGCGATGCCGTCGGCGATCGCATCGAGACCCAAGCTATCGGACAGGCTGCTCCCCGCGGTGTTGACCGCGATCTCGACCACGTTCCGCCACCCGCGGCCATTCGACCCGAGATCGATCTCGCGGAAAGTATTGATCCCACCGTTGACGGTCCGGACGGCGAATCCGTCCGGGTCGAGCAAATTGATCGGGTCGTTTCCGGCGTAGGCATACAGATTCCAATGCCACGGCATCCGCAGGTCCGGCTGCGCCGTATCCGGACTGAGGAATCGTCCCAACGCGTGCGAGTAGTGGCGCGCGCCGAAATCATGGAGGTCGCTCAGGGGATCGCGGTGCTTCCCTTGATAGACACCCTCGTCATCGTCGCACGACGGCGCCGACTTCAACCCGCCGAACGGAAAATACTCCGCGCGCGAGAGAACCTCGCCGTCCTCGTCGAGCGTCATCAGCGTGGACCCGCGATGGTCCGAGACATACCAGCGAATCGGGTGAGCGATCGTCGGGGCGACGAGATAGAAGTAGTTCGACGACGCGAGCAGCGCACCGGAATCGATGAAGCTCTCCAGGGGAGTCTGGCCGAGGCTGACGAAGCCCGTCGGCGGATAGTTCGCGTCCCGCGTTACCGCGTAGGCGACGGAACAGGAACCCGCAGCCGCATTCCACGACAGCAGGAGGTCGTTGCTCGACTTCGATGCCGACAATACCGGATCCGGAACCGTCGGGGCCTCATGGTCGATCGTGGCGATGAGCAAGCCCGCGGCGTAGATCCAATCGCGATCCGGCTGGAGTTCTCCGCCTTCAGGCCCGGTGAATCGCGCCAGCCGCCCCAGAACATCCTCGTGGAAGTCGACCGCCTTGCGCCCTGCAACGAGGTCGCGGGTGACCGCGAGCCGACCTTGACCGTCGTAGAGATACTCGACTACCCCGTTCGCCGAGCGCAAGTGGTTGTCCGGCGTCCACGCATAGGTCTGACCGGCGGCGCTCGTCAGATTTCCCGACGCGCTGTAGCTGAATCCGCCGATCCGGTTCTGGCCCGTGTAGCTTCGCGAAAACGACAACTGCGGGAACGCAGCGCTCGACCGGCTGGTCATGTTCCCATTGGTGTCGTAGCCGTAACTGACACTGCCTTGACCCGAGTAGGTGACCCCGGTCAAGAATCCACGACTGTCATAGCCGTACGAGTCGAGGCGCCCATCGAAGAGGATCGACTCGACCTGTCCCCGGCTGTTGTAGGAATAGTCGAGGTTCAAGTCGCCGTCGGCGGTCCCGACCGTCGAGCCGACGGTGTAGATCCGATCCGCCCGATTGCGCAACGCCGGACTCGTCGGGATCTGAATGGTGACGCCGTTTCCCAGCTCGAGCGTCGTCGGATTGCGGGCAGGGTTATAGGTGATTTGCTCGACGAGGTCCGTCGAACCGTTCAATGTCACCGCATCGACCAGATTCGCGTCGTTGTACCCGTAGTCGACGACCGTGCGGCTGCCCTCGGCCGCGGTATGCGGATAGTCGATCGTGGTCAGGTTGCCTCGCGTGTCGAAAGCGTAACCTGTGGACCAAACGGTGCCGTCATACTTGCGCTCGGCCGCGGTCACCCGACCCAGACTGTCCCGCGTCTTCCAGACCGTCGTGCCCGTTTCATCGGCCATTCCGGTCAATTCGTTTTCGGCGTTGCTGTAGCCGGCGGAATGGCCGGGCACCCCCTGGCCGTCGTAGTAGAACTCGACGTCGACCGCCGATCCGGGTCGATCGATCCGGGTCAGGCGCCCCTGGGTGTCGTAGCTGAAGATCGTCCGGTCCCCGTCGGCATCTTGCTTCCAATCCAGGTCGCCGATCCCGGTGTAGCCATAGGTCGTCGTCCCGGATTCCGGGTGGGACTCCTGGGTCAACCAGCCCAGCGGCGAGTACTCGAAGCTCCGATTCGAAGCCGCCCCGGGATGGTCGACCCCGACCAGTCGGTCGAGCTCGTCGAAGCTGTAAGACGTCGTGGATCCAGCCTCCTGGACGCTCGTGATCCGACCGAAGGCGTCACGGGTGATCACCTTCGTCGAAGTGCCATCCGCGATCGACTCGGTGTCGGCGCCATAATTCACGTTCGTCGTGCCGTCCGGACGAACGGCCTGGGTAATGCGGCCCAGGGCATCGTAGGAAAACGTCACCCGTGCGCTCGATCCGGAGGAGCTTGCCGACTCGTAGCGGTATCGGACGTTCCCGACGGCGTCGTATTCCACCCGATCGTAGGCGTGGCTTGCGCCCGTCAGACGCGTCTTCGTCGTCTCGAGCCGGCCGAAGTCGTCGTACTGGTACTCGATGTTCGAGTTACCCTTGGAAACCGTCACCGATTGCGGCTGCCAGTTGATCGTGGTCGTGGCGTCCTGCGGCGGATTGATACTCGTCAGTCGGCCCCAGGAGTCGTAGCCGAAAGAGGTGCTCGCGCCGTGAACGTTGGACTCGCTGGTCACCAGACCCGAACCCGTATGGATCGAGCGATTGAAGAGCGTCCTGCCGTTGATCCGCAGTTGATCGAGAATGCCCTGCGAGTAGTCCACGTCGGTCGCGCGTGTGTGCCCACCGCCGGTGACCGTGATCGACTCTTCTTGGCCCTGCGCGTCATAGGTGCGATTCGTGGTGACGTAGCCTGAGCCGGTCCACTCTTCGACTCTCTCCAAAGTCCCAAGTGGCGAGGTGTCGTAGTCCATCCGCGTCTCGGCGAGCTTGGTTCCGCCGGCGCTGCGCAGGATCGTCGACGTGACGCGATCGACGATGTGGGAATTCGAGAACGTCGTGTCGTCGCCGTCCGCGTTCGAATGTTCGTAGTCGTGCTCGGTCTTCCGGTAGAGGCTCCCGTTGAAGCCGTACTCCTGGATCACACCGGGATTGTTGTACGCATCGAACTCGTCCCATGTGACCCTTGCCGTCTTCGTGCCGAGATGCGTGGTCCGCTTTTCGACGAGCCGCGGAATCTGCGCGAATTCGGTGTACCCCGTCAGGGGCGAGATGTTGTCGTTCGAGAACTGGAAGGGTTCGTAGGTGTAGATCTCTTCGAGCAGCGTCGAACCGCCGTCCTTGACCTTCATGTTCTCGAGCAGCCCGGCTTTCCAGATCCGGTCCGCGCCGCTTCCCGAATAACGGGTGTAGGTATATTCACGGCGGTCGTTCGCAGGATCGGTCACGACCGTCGTTCGGTCGGTCGACTGCCCGGTCGGAAAGTCGTAGTGCCAGGAAGCACCGGCGACGCGTCGCTCGGTGAGGACTCTGGTGCACTCGATGCTCTGTCCCGTATTGTGCAGCGGGTAGTAGAAGTCGTGATCGGCCCAGTAGTACTCGATTCTCCCGCCGGTCGGCAGTTCGATCCACTTCAGTTCCAAATCGAGATTTTGCTCGCCGGACCGGGGTCCGTGCTCGTAGGTCGTCGTCAATCCGGTCGGCGTCTGGAAGCTCTGCAGAACCGGCGCGTCGATTTCGCCCTCGTCGACGTGATACTGGTAGGTCGCCGTTCCCGTCGACGACGGAGCAGTGATGCGGTCCAACCGCCGCGGTGCGCCGAGGTGGATCGAGTTGGTTTGGTAGTAAAACTGGACGGTGCGTCCGAACGCATCGACGACGGAGCCGACGTAGGCCTGGTTGCAGCCGCAGGAGTGATCGTAGTTGACCGTGATCGCGTTGCCGATCGGGTCGCGGATCGTGCCGACGTAGAGGTAGCTGTCGTCCGGATCCATGCGGTAGTCGAGTGAGGTCGGAAAGTGGTACTCGACACCGGACGGGGAGGTCGCGATCCAGCAGGTGCCCGGTGCTCCGACACACGCGGCACTGCGCAGTCCCCAAGCGCCCGAAGAAATGTAGGTTGCGACCGGAATTCCGAGCCGATCGTCGTTGTAGAAGCTTTCGTGCTGGCCACCCGGCAGTTCGAGTCGAAAGGCCGGAATCGGGTCGCTCGAGTCCGGGTTGTCCCACAGTCGGCCCTGGTGCATCTGCCAGCCGACACCGATCGGCGTCAACTCTCGCGAGCGCGTGAGGCAGTTGGAGTCCCAGCGATTGATCTTGCTTTGGTACCAACGAACGATCGCCAGATCGAACCCGCTCGGGCCCGGCAAGCGGATATCGGTATAGGTCAGGCCGACTGCGCCGGAAAAGGTGTCGATCGCTTCGACTGGCAAGAACGAGTCGAAGGCGTGATCGGGATCGAAGGCCGGTTGGCTGTATTCGTTCCCCTGCGCGCCGGCCGAGAGCGCCAAGGCGCTCAGCAGGAGCGCGGTCGCCGCGAGTCGGCCAGCGCGGTTCACGGGCACGAGCTCACCAACTGCCCCATGCAGGCCGTTCCGGATGGAGGCCGCGGGAGTCCTGCACTGTCCTGACCGTAGGAGCCCTCGCGAACGCCGTTGTGTGGGACCACGAGATAGAAGGCGTTGCCGGCGGGCGCGGTCAGCGTCCCCGTAGTCAGCCCCGAGGTACTGCACGCCCGTGGAAGGGCGCTGGCAAACTGTCCGAGCGTGCCCTCATAGATCGAATAGTCCAGATCCGTCGGTGCGCACGACGATCCCCAGAACAAGGTGAGCTGACCCGCCGGTCCTTTTTGGAGGAGGAGCGGAGTTCCGAACAGCACGGCGTTGTCCGGCACGCGGCCTGCGGCGGGGGCCGGGAAGATCCGTAGATCGCCCTCTTGCCAGCCGTTCCTCGGTGGGCTGAACCAGCGTCCGTGGGGTTGGAACGGCAGCGAGGCTGGGTCGTGTCGCAATCGCGCGCGCCAATGCACGACGCCGGGCGTCGTTCCGTCCCCAGCTCGCTCACTCAACGACGCGCCTTCGGCACCGGCCACCGTCCACTCGTCGGCGCTCGACAGCGATCCACCGTCGAGCGGGGACCCGAGGGGCTCGAGTTCCCACTCCAACTTGATTCGCCCGGGCCCGAAAGCCGATCGACCCAGGGCCGCGATGCGCATCGCGCCCACGGCCGCGCCACCAAGATCGACAGGAGTCGAATCGTCAGCATTCCGCTGTCTCGGTATCAATGTGGCCGATCCCGATCCATTCCCCGGATATACCAAAACCCCGGCAGTGTCACCAACGACGATGTCGGAAAAGCCGTCGCCATCGACATCGGCGCCGGCGATCGCTTCGAAACCGGCGAGCGCCCAGTCGGGGCTCGGCGGGAGCCCCGTTGATGAGCCGCGGTACACCCGCGAATAGTGCACGTTGCTCACCGCCGACGCGCCAATGTCCGAATACCCATCACCGTCGATATCGCCCAGTCCGATCACCGTGCCCCCAAATCCATGATTCGGTCCGGAGCCTGTGACGGACCACGCGATACTCGTTCCGAGGCCACTGGACGAGCCGTGATACGCGACTACACGACCCGATTGGACGGTGGGAACGTCGTGGTCCGTGTCTCCGAGGATCACGTCAGAGTATCCATCACCGTTGATGTCGCCCGCGGCCCCAACATCTCTGGCGCGAAAGACCTGTGTCCACGCTGCTACGAGCGAGAGTCCGTTCGGCGAGCCATGGTACGCCCAAACTCGGGGAACCCCCCATGCGCTGACGATTACATCGGAATACCCGTCGCCGTTGACGTCGCCGGCGCCAGCGGCTGCGTTGAGATTCCCATCGTATCGATTCGACTCTGTCGTCCAATTCGGCACGGGCGAGAGGCCGGACGGCGACCCGTGGTAGACGAATGCTCGCCCTTCATCGATTTCGCCGTTGTCGAACTCATGGGCGGTGACGATGACGTCCCCGAAGCCATCACCGTTCACATCACCGGCACTCGCAACATCAAGTCCGAAGCTCGCGCCGACCTGATCGCCCTCGGCGCTCCACATCACGCTTGTCCCGAGGCCCGCTGCAGATCCATGGAATACGGCGGCCTTGCCTTCGTTCGCTTGACCATTGTCGAAACCGTTCGCGCCCACGATCACATCGGAATAGCCGTCACCGTCGACATCGCCAGCCTTGCTGATCGAAGAACCAAATCGGGCGCCTGCCTGTTCCCCCTCCGCGATCCAATCCGGCTCTTCTGACAGCCCTCCCGCCGCACCATGAAATAGAAACACCGCGCCCTCGTCCGTTTGGCCATTGTCATACCACATGGAACCCACCAGGATATCTTCGAAGCCGTCACCATTGACGTCACCCGCTGTCGCTACGACTCGAGCTTCCAGTGGTGCAAACCATTTCGGTTCTTGCTCCGGGCCGCTCAGCCCACCAAGGAATAGAAACGAGCGACCCTCAGACGCTTGGCCGTTCGTGAAACCAGGAGAGCCGGAAACGACATCCGAATATCCGTCCCCGTTCACGTCGCCCGCGATCGCGACGGACGCTCCGAGTTCGGCACCGGTCACGTCGCTTTCATGAACCCACTCCGGAACAGCACGAAGGCCCGTGGGGCCTCCCCGAAACGCCTGAAGCGCCCCCTCGTCCACATGCCCGTTGTCGAGCTTCGGCGATCCGACGATGACGTCGGCATAACCGTCGCCGTTCAGATCGCCCGCCGTCCCCACCGCTGCCCCGAACTGCGCACCCGCGTGACTACCGCTTGCGGACCACACGGGCGCAGCCGACAGGCCCTCCGCCGATCCGTGAAATACGTGCGTTCGCCCCCAGGCGGCATCCTGCAACGGTGCCCCGACGACGATGTCCGAATAACCATCGGCGTTGACGTCACCGGCGGTTGAGATCGACTGCCCGAATCGGCCCGAGACCTGGTCGCCCTCCGCGCTCCACACGGGCGCCAGCGAAAGCCCGGCGATGGAGCCGGTGAACAAACGAACCTGCCCCTCGTTGAGTTGACCGTTGTCGTACTCGCTTGCCGATACAATCAAATCGCCGTAACCATCGGCGTCGACATCGCCTGCGGTCATCGCAGCCATGCCGAAACGCGCGCCGACCTGTCCACCATCCGCGAACCACGACAGTGTCGGCGCCAAGCCCGAGGGTGAACCGCAATAGACGAACGCTCGACCCTCATCGACGAATGCCCCGTCGAACAGATCGGCCCCGACGACGACCTCGGAATCCCCGTCGCCATCGGTGTCCCCAGCAGTAGCCACCGCCGAGCCGAAGTGCGCGAACGCCTGCTGCCCCTCGGCCGTCCACGACACCGCACCCAACCCTGTCGCCGAACCGAGGTAGAGCACGGAACGCCCCTCATCCGTCTGTCCATTGTCGTAGAGGGGAGCGCCCACGATCAGGTCGCTGATCCCGTCGCCATTGACGTCCCCGGCGGTCGCAACGCTCTGACCGAACCTGCCGCCGGCCTGATTGCCTTCGGCGGTCCAGGACGGCAGCGTCGCCGGCCCCGCGGGGGATCCGTGATAGACGAACACCCGCCCCTCGTCGGTTTGGCCGTTGTCGTAGCCCGCGGCGCCCACGACCAAATCCGAGTAACCGTCTCCGTTCACGTCCCCGGCGGTGGCGACGGTACCACCGAATGAAGCGCCGGCCTGATCGCCTTCGACCGTCCAGACCGGTCCGGCGATGATGGCATCGACGGTAATCGGTGCGATCGCGTCACCCGCATCGACGACGATGTCGATCCATCGAGATTGGCTCTCGGCGCCGCCGGAGGCTCTGACCGGGAGCGTCCGTCCAGCTGCGTCCGTTGCAGTCAAGAGCCGATAGTTCAGCACGACTCGCCCGCCGGCCTGCCGCAACGCGATTGCACTGCCATCGACCGTAACCAAAGCCGAAAGGTCGCCTATCAGTTCCAATCGAACGGCGACGCGACCCGACTCGGTAATCAGTGCCGAGTGGAGGACGAACTGGTGTTCGAGCCCGTCTGTTGAATTCCGAAAAGACTCGGTCAGATTCGGGGTCGTGTACCGAACACTCGCTCCGTCGGCGGTGATTGTCGGCCGCCTACGTTCGACAATCCGGTCGCCCATCTGCAGACGAGAGATCACAAATCCCACATACCATCGCGGCGGCCCTTCGGATCTCGAAACCAACTGCACACCCTGTTCAGGAAGGTATGCGCGAAAACCGTGCGCACGATTGACGAAGTGCCAAGCGCTCTCGATGCCATCGAGATCAACGGCCGTCTGCCAGCTCGCCTCGTACTCCGTCGCTCTAAGTCGTTGACTCGTTCCACCCCACCAATGCGGGTCGACCTCGCGACCATCGATCGCAGCGGACAGCGTCGCCGACGACAAACCCAGTAGCGAAGCCATGAAAAACACGCGGAACATGCGATCCCCCGTTTCGGCGTGCCCTCGACTCCCAGGCTCGCGACCACCCGCGACCCGCTTCGGTGCAACCCGCCACTCGTGCCATCCTAGAACGGAATGGCCGTCGCTATCAAACGGGAGATTGTGTTGGAGCGTTGTCGAAGTTCGCACGAGCGGCAGTTATGGAAAGCCGCAATCAGACGAACGGGCTGACGGGGCGAGTATGTTGGCGCAACGCGCGTCGTGATCTGACGACGGCTCGGGACTCAGTGTTGTGCTTGCAGGCCAGGCCCTCGACGATGTCGAACGGAGTCGCGGACGTCGATCAGCGCGGCTCGCTGCAAATCCCGCAAAGCGTCGCACCCGGCGTCACCCCGAGCGCATTGCCACGACCCCGATGCCACCAACGATACCGCCCGCGACTCGGGGCACCGCCCAACCGTCCGCAGACTCGCGTGACCGGGTCGCGCGCCTTGTCTAACCGCCGCCGACGCGATCACGGAATCGGCGTCAGGCAGGCCTCGATATTCAGCTGCGCGCCGAAGGCGGTGCTCAGTTGGTCACCGGCGACAGTCGCTCCTCGGGCGACGGCGACGATGTTGAGCGTCGTGTTGTCGACGTTCAGATCGTCGAAACTGACCGGGCTGAACGCACATGTACCCACTTGACCGGGCTGAATCGTGCAAGTGATCGGGATGATCCGCTCCCACAACAACGTCCCGGTCTGCGAGTCGCGGTACTGCGCATCGATCTCCCGAACGACGATGTCGTTGAACGGCGAGGTCGCGGCGAGTTCGCTCACCGGAACATTCCGCAGCTGGAGACTCCAGTTCGTGACCTGACAGCCGTCGCCGGATATGTCAATGTCGCAGAAGTTCCCCGCCACAGGATTACACTGATCCGCCGACAGACACGGGTTTCCCTCGACCGCGCACTGCCCGACATCGACCTGACCGGTGATCGGGGTCGTCTGCAACCCCACCACTTCGAGTACCACGTCAGCCGCATCGCCGTCGTCGAGACCGTTGCCGGTGCACGCCGAGAAGACGCTCAACGCAACCAGAACTAGAAGAACCATCCATCGCTGAGTCGTGCGCATCGTCAATTCTCCGTTCAACCGATTCGCATGATCTTCGGGGTGATGAAGATCAGCAATTCACGATTCTGGTTTGTCACGTTTTGCGACTTGAACAGCCAACCGAACATCGGGATCTTGCGGAACCAGGGCACACCGACCTCGCTCTTGCCCTCGCTAACCGTGAAGATTCCGCCGATGACGGTCGTACCGCCGTCGCTGATCAAGACCTTCGTCTGGGCCCGCTGCGTTCGGATCGACGGGATACCGCCGGCCGTGTTGACGAAGTCAGGCGAGTTGTTCTCGACGACGACGTCAAGAATGATCGTACCCTCCGCAGTGATCTGCGGCGTCACCGTCATCTTCAGGGACGCAGAGACGTACTCGACGCTGATCTCCGTCGCCGTGGTGTTGACGATCGGGATCCGGACGCCCTGTTCGATCTCGGCTTCTTCGTTGTTCTGCGTGGCGATCTTGGGGGACGAGAGTACCCGCCCCTCCCCTTCCCGCTCGAGCGCGTTGAGGGCGACGTCGAGTGTGAAAGAATCGATGACGTTGCCGAACTTGAACGCCAGATTGCTCGCGCCGCCCCCACCGGGCAGGTTTAATCCGTACTTTACCGACGCGTTGTGCGGAAACGCGAGCCCTGTCGCCGTACCCTTGGAGGCATCGGCGATCGCCGACATGTTCCAGATCACGCCGAGATCACGCACAAAATCCCGCGAAGTCTCGACGATACGGGCTTCGATCATCACCTGTGGGGTTTCGGCGTCGAGCGTGGAAATCAAGACGTCCAGAGGCTCAAGCTTCTTGGGAATGTCGCTGATGATCACGGTGTTCGTCCGCTCATCAACGATGGCTTTGCCCCGGGTGCTGAGAATTCCGCTGTCACGGATCACACGCTCGACGTCGGCAGCCTTGCCGTAGGAAAGTGTGCGCGTAATCGTGATCGGTTCGACCTCCAGCTCTTTGGCCTCTTTCAACTGCTTACGCGATGCGGCCTCCTGGGCCAGCTTCTGCGTTGAGGCGATGCGGATGACGTTGTTCTCGAGGACTTTGTCCAGGCCGTTGTTCTTTAGAATGATGTCCAGCGCCTGGTCCCAGGGAACGTTGTCGAGCACGATCGTCACCCGCCCGCCAACGCCGGGATCGAGCACGAAATTCAGTCCCGAAATCTCGTGGAACAAGCGGAAGACCTGCTTGGTCTCAGCGTCGACCAGATTGAGCGAGATCACCTTACCGGTGTAGGCCACGCTATCGGTGACGATCGTTTTGGTCTCGTAACCGCGACTGCTGTCCGCGCTCGACCTTCCCTGCGGCGCCGCATAGGCGGGTGGCGTGCGCAAGAGTCGCTCGATCATTCCTGGATCAACTCCGCGCGTGAGCGCGTCGTTGGCGTCGACTGCAGCCGGGGTCGTTCGACTCGCGGGTGCGGCGGCCGGCGCGGGATCAACGGTGACCGCTTCCTGGGTCAGCGCCTGGGTCGGGACCGTCTCGGTGAGGGTCGCGACGGTGGTCGCGGCGTCCAGATCGGCGGAGTCAGCCGCGTCAACCGTCGGCTCTCCGCCGAAGGTCACGATCAGCTTCCCGTCCTGCTCGACGACCCGATGCCCCAGCGGGCGATCCAGGTCGAAGACGACCCGGGTAACCGGCACGGGGTCGAGTTGATGCTGGCCTGCCCGGGCGCGAACGACACCCCCCGCGTTTACCGCGTACCGATAGGAGTCGAGCCGATTGACCACGCCTTCGAGGTCCAGCACGAGCCGGTGCGGATCGGCGAGGAGGAAGCTCTTCCAGGCGATCTTGCCGTCCGCGCTGAGCGTAACCACCGGCGCGCCGTCGCTCCCGGTCGAAACGTCGAGGCCGACCAGCCCCGGAGGCACCGCAAAAGTCCCGGACGCAGATTGCGTCGAGTCCATGGCGACGGCCCAGGCCGCGGCGCTCGCAATCAACAGCGCCGCCGACAGCGCCAGCCTTCCCATCGACACCTTACTCATTGGGCGTTACCTCCTCCTGCGGGGCCAGGGACTTCACCACATCGCGATACGGCTTGATGACCCGGGGATCATCCACTCGTTGGCGGAAGGTCACCGTGTTCGTCCGCGGATCGATTCCGATCACGGAGCCATCGTAAACCGTGTCGCCGACCCGAAGGAAGTACCCCTTGTTGTCCGATCCCATCACGAAGGCCAGACTGCCTCCGTTCGCATCTTGCACGATTCCATCCAGATCGAGTTCGGAGACTAGCATCCCGGTCACGCCCTTGGGCCGTTGCGCAGCCGGCACCGTCCGAATGTTTTCGAACAGCGACTGGAACGGATCGCGGCGCCCCTCCGGGTCGTAGCTGAATCGCTGACCGCGGAGCAGTTCCTCTTGTTGACGAAGAATCGTTTCGACCGTCGACTCTTTGGCGGCCGGAGGCGCTTCAGCGCTCCCTTCAGCGGCTCCCTCCGCGGCAACTTCCGGCACCGCAGTCGGCTTGCCGGAATCGACCGCTTCTGCTGCTGCCGTCAGATCGAGCCGCGCCGGCGTCGTCGGCAAGCTTTCGGTCTCGTTGGGAAACGCCGGGGCCGAAGCGGCGACGAGTCCAGCGAGCATCACGGCGGCGGCGATCCAGCCGATCTCTCGGCGTTTCATTGGCGGCCCTCCCTGGTCACGGCCGGCTCGTCGGTGTAGACGAACGTCGTCGCGTTGAAGCTCGCGGTGATCGTTTTTCCCGCGTCCTTGGCCGTTGCGATCCTGAGGTTGTCGACGTTGATGATCCGCGAATACTTACTGACACGGTCGAGAAAGATTCCCAGGTCGTGGTAGCGGCCGACAACCTGCATCTCGATCGGAAATTCTTTATAGAACTCCTGCGGCTTGAGCGACCCGGGCGAGAAAGACTTGAGATCGAGGTTCGACTGGTCGCCGAGGTTCTTGATCCAGCGCAGCAGATCGCCGGTCTCCCGGTCGGTCGGCAAGATCTGCTGAACGTCGTCGAGCTTGACCTTCAGCGCGGCGATCTCGCGCTCCAACTCCGGTAGCCGCTCCTCGATCAATCGGCCTTCCTGGACCTTTTTCTGCCGGTCGGCAAGCTGGGCTTGCGAAGCGGCAATCGACGAGCGCTGCTCGCCGATGCCGGGCCAGACCGAGTATCCGGCGAAGATCAGGAGTGCCGCGAGGACTCCGAAGACGATCACCTGATTGCGGAACGAGAGTCTATCCAACATGCCGGCTCCTCCCCGATACTCCCGCGCGGCTGGCGCGCCGCGAGCGCCCGAGCGCCGGCGGAGGGAACATTGTCTGGTGTCGAATCACGCGCCGATTCCCCGATTCAACTCTTGGCCTTCGGCGACGGCTCGTCGGCGGCCGGGGCCGCCGGCGCAAATCTGCAGGAAAGGCTGAACGACACGCCTTCGGGCACCACGAACGTCCGTCCGAGCGCCACGTCACCGAACAGGCCGGTCTGGGTCAGATTCGAGTAGAAATTGGAAACGGCGTTGTAGTTCGTGGCTCGACCAGAAATACTGATTTGACTGTTGTTGGCCGCCATGGATTCGAGCCACAGGAAATCCGGCAGCGACTTCGAGACTTGATCCAAGATGTGGACCGGAACCTCTTGCTGTTTCTTCAGGTCAGTGATCAGGTCGATCTTGCGCGCAAGCAGATCCTTCTGCGCTTTGTACTCGTCGCCCTTCTTGCGCACCGCATCTAAGCGCTTGAGCTCACGATCCGCCTCATCGTTCTGGCGTTGCAGTGCTCTCTGCTCGGCGGCCAGCGTCAAGCTCCAGACGGCGACGACGGCGACGCCGACACCCAATATCCCGAGCACCGCCAAGTTGCGGCCGAACCCTCCGACTTCTGCCGAAGCGGTCGCCCCAGACCGGCTGCGGGATTGCTTGCGAGCCGTGAGCAGATTGATTTTGATCATCGACTAGTCTCCCAGCCGCCGAAGGCCGAGCCCGACCGCGACCGAAGCGGTCGGCATCATTTGGTTTACCAACTCCGGCGTGGCATTTCGTCCGGAAGGCGCGATTTTGCGAAAGGGGTTGAGGAGTTCGACTTCCGTCTTCAACCGCGCGCCGAGGGATTCCTTGATGTGGACCATCTGCGCCGTGCCCCCGGTCAGGAACAGACGGGTCAGCGGCTGATTGGTCGCCGAAATCTGTCGGAAGAAGTCGAGAGTCTTCTGGATCTCGGTCCCGACATCGTCGTTGACCGCGGAGAGAATCGGCATCACCCGTTCGAAGGTGATTCCATCGACATCTTCACCACGCTTCAACTGTTCGGCCTGATCAGCCGAGAGATTCAACTCTTTTTGGATCGCATCGGTGAATTGGTTTCCACCGATATTGATGTCACGCCAGTAGACTGATGTCCCGCCATGCAACACCGAGATCGACGTCACGGCCGAGCCGATGTCGACGAGCGCGATCACTTGATCGTGCTCGAAATCGTAGTTGGCTTCGAACGTGTTCTGCATCGCGAACGCCGCGATGTCGACAGTGACGCAATTCAGTCCGGCTTGAGTGATCACGCCGATGTAGTCGTTGATTTTCTCTTTTTTGGCGGCCGCCAGGAGAACATCCATGTTGCCGTCGCCAGAGAGGCTGGAGCCATCGAGGATCTCGTAGTCGAGATTCACATCTTCGATGTCGAACGGGATGTACTGCTCGGCCTCCCAGTGAATCGATTCGGCCAACTCGGCCTCGCTCATCGTCGGCAGGCTGATGCGCTTCACGATCACCGAGTGCCCGGAGAGTGCCGTCGCCACCGGCGCTGAGGTGCGAATGTGGCAGCGCTGGAACAGGCGCTGAATCGTCTCACTGACGAGTTGGGCGTCCATGATGGCCCCATCGACGATCGCCTCGGACGAGAGCGGTTCCCAGCCCAGGTTGACCACCTGAAAGCCACGGCCCTTGCCCTGGTCGCGGAGTTCCACGACCTTGACCGAATTGTCCCCGATATCGAGCCCCACGAGATTGCGGCTTCGACCGAACAGCATCCGATTGCTCCGTCCAGCCCGATTCCCGAGAGTTTTCGGAAGCCCTGGGCCGGTGTCAAGCTAAGTCATCGCCAACGCGAAAGTCAAGGATAAACAGAGACCCACCACGAAACTCTCTGTCCGAAAACCCCTCCAAGTCATTGGCCCGCAGAGTTCCTTAGGGCCCAGGGCTCGGTCGACGGCACCTTCCGGGTTTTCAGGCCCTTCTGGCTCGTCGCGGAGGCAAATATAGGACCGGCTCGATCAAAGGCAACCGGGAGGGTCGCGCGCCTTGACAGTCCGTGGGGCCTCTTCTACGATGCCGGAGTTCTGGCGGATCTCGGCGCCCGCAGGAGATGGTAATGGGTCGAAGGTGTGAGAAGTGCGGCAAGGGACCGTCGTTCGGCCACAACGTCTCTCACGCGAATAACGTCACGAACCGGGTTTGGAACCCGAATCTTCAACAAATCCGGATTAGCGTCCCCGGAGGCGGAACTCAACGCATCAAGATCTGCACGCGCTGTTTGCGAAACGGGGCGTTCATGAAGGCCGTGCGCTGAGCGCGATCGCGTCGACCTCGACTCGCGCACCCTTGGGGAGGCCGGCCACGGCGACCGTGACTCGCGCCGGTGGCTCCTCGGCGAAGTACTCCCCATAGATTCGATTGACCTCCTCGAACTCCGCCATCGAGGTCAGCCACAGTGTGACCCGTACGACGGCGGCCAAGTCGGATCCCGCAGCCCCAAGGATCTCGCGTAGATTTGCGAGTGCCTGTCGGGTCTCGGCTTCGATCC
>JANNRU010000102.1:0-14692 GCA_031401755.1 Acidobacteriota bacterium
GCTGCGCAACACGGGCACCGACAACGCCACGCAGGTCGTCGTCCGCGACACGCTGCCCGCGAACCTGTCCTACGTCGCCGGCACGCTGTCGATCCTCAACGGCCCGAACGCCGGCGCCAAGACCGACGGCGCGGGGGACGACCAGGCCGAGTACGTCGCGGCCAGCCGCTCGATCTCGGCGCGCCTGGGCACCGGCGCAACGGGCGTCGCCGGCGGGCAGCTCGCACCCGGCGTGCAGACGCGCGTTCGCTTCCGCGCGCGCGTGACCCCGCCCGCGCCGAACGGCTCGATCGTCGCGAACCAGGCCGGCGCGGCGTTCGTCGGCGCCCAGCTCGGCACCGTGTTCGCGACGCGCAGCGACGCCGACACGGTGGCCGCGGGCTGGCAGCCGACGGCGTCGGCGATCACCGCGCCGGTCGTCTCGGGCACGGTGTTCGAGGACGTGAACTACGGCGGCGGCGCGGGCCGCACGTTTGCCGCTTCCTCCGGAAGCGCCCGCTCCGGGGCCCGCGTCGAGCTGTTCGACAACGCCGGGGCCTACGTGACCTCCACGACGACGGACGGGAGCGGGCAATACGCGTTCACGGCACTGGCCCCGGGGAACTATAGCGTCCGAGTCGTCAGCAACAGCGTGAGCTCCTCGCGCACCGGCTCCGTTGCGAGCCTTCTGCCCGTGATGACCTACCGCACGAACGCCTCGAGTGGCACGGCGGTGGCCGTGACCGACTACGTCGGGGGCCACGACCCCGCCACGGCGGACGCCGGGAACGCCGCGAGCGGGTGGACGCTGAACAGCTCCACCGGCGCCTTCTCCGGCAGCGGCTCGGGCAAGGCCCACGCCTTCGCCCCGGCGACGATCGCCGCGGCCGACGTCGCCGGCGTCGACTACGGCTTCAACTTCGACACGGTGGCCAACACGAACGACACGGGTCAAGGCTCGTTGCGCCAAGCGCTGACCAACGCCAACACGCTCGGCGGGGACGCGTCCCTGGCCCAGTCGGGACGCGCGGCCGCCGTCGAGAACGTCCTGTTCATGATCTCGAATGGAACGGCGTCGGCCGGCCTGCGCTCGGCCAACAACTACTTCAGCGGCGGCGTGGCGACGATCGGCCCGGCCTCGGCGCTGCCGACGCTATCGACCGCGATGATCCTCGACGCCCAGACGCAGCCCGGCTGGTCGATCGCACCGATCGTCGAGCTCAACGGCACCTCGGCCGGATCGGGGGTCCACGGCCTGTCGCTCACCGCGGGCGGCAGCACGGTCCGCGGCTTCGTGATCAATCGCTTCACCGGGGCGACCGCGGCGGGCGTCGCGATCTCCGGGAGCGGCGGAAACACGATCCAGGGCAACTACATCGGCACGAACGCCGCGGGGACCTCGGCCTCGGCGAACTACCAGGGCATCGCCATCAACGGAACCTCGGGCAACACCATCGGCGGCCCCGCCGACTCCCAGCGCAACGTCCTCTCCGGCAACACGTTGCGCGGGCTTTACCTCTTGAATAACTCCTCGACGAACACGATTCGAAACAACTACGTCGGCACCAACGCCGCCGGCACCGCGGCGATCGCCAACAGCATCGGCATCTATGTGCTGCAGTCGCAGGACAACGTCATCGGCGGAACCGGCAGCAGCGACGGCAACGTCACTTCCGGGAACACGAACTTCGGCATCTATGTCGTCTCCGCCGAGGCGACCGGAAACGTGATCCGGGGCAACACCGTCGGCCTCGACGCGTCGCGCAGCGGCACGGTGCCGAACGCGGCCGCGGGCATCGAGATCTGCTGCTCGGGGAACGGCGCCGCGGACAACACGATCGGCGGCACCGCCGCCGGGGCCGCGAACGTCATCTCCGGCAACGGCGGCCGCGGCATCCGCGTGTGGGACGGAACGGGCAACGCAATCCTCCAGAACTCGATCTATGGCAACGGCGGGATCGGGATCGACCTGGGGAACGACAACGTCACGGCCAACGACGGGTCCAAGCCCGCGGGGACCCCCAATCTGCAGATGGACTTCCCGGTCGTCACCTCGGCGACGCTCGTCGGCACGACGCTGACCGTGGCAGGCTATGTGGGCAGCGCACCGAGCCAGGCAACCTTCGCCGGGGCCCGAGTCGAGTTCTTCAAGTCCGACGGCGACGCCAGCGGCAACGGCGAGGGCCGGACCTACCTCGGCTACCTGACCGCCGACGGCAGCGGCAACTTCAACGACTCGCTCACCGTCAGCGGGCTGTCGGTGGGGGACTTGCTCACAGCCACCGCCACCGACGGCAGCAACAACACGTCCGAATTCGCGGCCAACGCGACCGTGCTGGCCGTTGTCACCCTCGGCAACGGTACCGACCCGTCGAACGCCGCCGTGGCGCCGGGCGGCACCGCCACGATGGCCGGCGCGTTCACGTTCGTCATCAGCAGCAGCACGGATTCGATCACTGCGGTGAACGCGTCGCTCTCGGCCGGCGCCTCCGGGGGCCTGAGCCTTGTCGAGATCACGAACGACGCCGGATCGACCGTCTACGGTTCGGTCGCTGATCCGGCGGGCGACACGCCGTCGATCACACTGACGACCCCGATCTCCGTCACGACCTCCGCGACGCAGTACAAGATCCGCGTCACTCCCAAGACCCACGCCAACATGCCGGCCCCGGCCGGATCGACCTACAGCGTCACCGCGCGGATCAGCGATTGGGCGGGAACGAACGGCCACGCCGGCTCGGACAGCGCGGGCACGACGGTGACGATCGACAATCTTTCCCCGGCCAACGTCACCAGCGCCGCGGCGACCGCGGGCAACAACCAGGTCTCGCTCGCCTGGACGAATCCGGCGGACGCGGACCTGCAGAGCATCGTGGTCCTACGGCGCGTGGGCGCAGTGGTGACCGATCTCCCGGCGGAGGGCGCAACCTACAGCGTCGGCGCTACGGTCGGCTCGAGCACCGTGGCCTGCGTCGTCAGCGCGCCGACGGTCGCCTGCACCGACTCCGGCCTGACAAACGGCACGGCGCATCATTACAGGGTCTTCGCTCGCGACAGCAACGGAAACCACGCTACGGGTGTCGTACCAGGCGGGTCGCCGGCCACGCCGCTCGGCGTCCCGATCATTACGATCACCAAGCTCGCTTCGTTGATCTCCGACCCAGTCAACGGCACGACGTATCCCAAGCGCATTCCCGGAGCCGTCGTCGAATACGGCGTCACGCCGGCGAACTCCGGCAATGGCTCGCCAGACGCCGACACGGTCTACGTCACCGATGCGATCGATGGCAGCACGCTCGCTTTCGACGCCGCCGCAGGGGTGATATTCACCGACGGCACCACGAGCTCGGGCCTCAGCCTGGGCACCGTGAGCTACTCGTCGACCGCAGCGCCTGGGCCCTATCTCTATGACTACACCCCGGTGCCCGACGGCAACGGCTACGACGCCAACGTCACGGGCGTCAAGATCACCACGGTCGGAGTGTTCGGCCACGGAGGATCCCCGGCTCCCAGCTTCACGCTAACCTTCCGGGTCAAGGTCAAGTAGGGCCGACGTGACGGACGATCCGTCGGGGGCGGGTTCTCGCGTGAGACTCCGCAGCGTCGGGGATCGGTCCAGTTGTAGAAACTGAACGTCGCGGCGACCGGAGTCGGCTGCCGCATCGATTCTCTCCACGGACGCACCCGTCCGCGCGGAGCTAGCGCCGGTAGTTCCGCAATCGCTGGCGCAACGCCTCGGGCGCCTGGAGATTTGTCCCACTGCCGGCCAACCTGAGGGCCGAATCGACGATTCGGGCCGCGCGATCGAAATCACCCGCCGCGGCGTAGCACGCCTCCAACCGCTCGAGAACGGCGAGGTCGGAATAACGAGTCCTTCGCGCAGCCTCCTCGGCCTGTCGCGTCGCCTCGTCGAGTTGGCCGCGCATCTGCAACAGCCGACTCAGATTGACCAGCGCACTGACGCCGTGCGAATCCGACCGCAACGCCTCGCGAAAGTGTCGTTCGGCCTCCGCGTACTCGCCGCGCTCGGCCAGGACGACGCCCAGGTTGGTGTGGGCCTGGAAGTAGTCCGGCCGGATGCGGAGAGCTGCCTCGTAGGCCCGTCTTGCGTCTGCCGAATTTCCTTGAGATCCAAAGGTCACGCCAAGATTGAATTGAGACGACGCGTTCTTCGGATCGAGCTCCGCCGCGCGACGAAAGTGTTCGAGGGCGCGCTCCGAATGACCGGAGATCTGGAGCTCGTTGCCGATGCCGACCTCGGTGCCGGATCGGATCCCGCTCTTCGAGAAGACCGGCCAGTTGCAAAGCACGCCGACGACGAAGACCGTAGCCCAACAGTAGGCGATGCGTCGCCACGAGTTCTCGCGATGAAAGCGACTCGCACCGGTCAGTCCACCAGCAGCCAAGAGGACGAGCAACGGCACGATCGGGTAGCGGTAGCGACCGAAGACGTAAAATGCGATTACGCTCGCCGAATAGCTGGCGAGCATCAAGTAGAGCAGCCACAACCGGCGCCGTTGCTCCCAGAGGACCCAGACACCGAACAGGGCGAGCGGAGCGAGCGACCCGAAATGCGTCACGCGCAAGAGCGCGCCGAGCGGCACCGACCACTCGGCATGAGTGTAGGGATCTTCGGCATCCGACCATTCGAGGGAGTTGCAGAACAGGACGCCTTTCCTTCCCATCAACCGTAACCAGTCCACCGGGTGCGAGCGAATGTAATCGAGTGATTTCTCGGTCCAGTAACTCGATACCTCCGACGGCGTCAGTTCGCGCCCCAGCGCGACCTCGGCCAGCTCGGTCGCATCTTGACGTTCGAAACGCGGCGAGCCCCGACCGGCCCTCAGCGGCATGTAGGTACCTGTGGCTTGCGGATTGTTCCCCTTGTAGAAGTTGTCGCCAAAGTTCGCGGCCGTCAGGTGGAATTCGCCGCCAACGAGCCGGTTCCGTGCCGCCACGGGAAGCAGTACGAGCGCTGCACCGAGTACGAGAAACGCCGCGCAGGCGACCTTCTGCGCCGTACGCTCCGGAACGAAGGCGAGGAGCCAGAACAGAAGAACGACGACGAAGATCAGCGCGTTTTCGCGGGTCAGCGTCAGCGCCCCGGCGGCGAGTCCGGCGCAGAACCAGATCCGAGGACGACCGGGTCGATCGACCAACCGAGACACAACCCACAACAGCAGGCAGACGAAGAACGAGTCGAGCACGGGCTTCTGGAACAGGCCGTCGTAGAAGACGGCCGGCCCGAACAGGGCGAGGATCAATCCCGCGACGAGGCCCGCCGGCGGAGAACACCAGCGCCGCCCCGCAGACGCCAGCAATACACAAGACCCCGCGCCGATGCTGGCCTGGATCAGGCGCGCCGCGAGCGGATCGGCTCCGATCACGCGATAGACAATCCCCAGAAAATACGGATAGAGCGGCGCGTACCAGAACACCTCGTGCCCCAGCCAATCCCCACCCGCCAGCTCGTGCGCCCAGGTATCGAAGAATCCCGCATCCCCCAGCTTGATCGCGAAGAACGGCGCGTCGCGTAATTGAAAGACGTGAAGTAGGCGAACGCTAAGCGCAAGGACGAAGATCCCGAGCGCCTGGCGTCGGAACCCCGAGTTCGCCCCACTGCCCGCTTGACCGCGCAAGCCGAGATCGTCGGTCCGGCGCTCAGGCCGCGACCGCAGCCTCGGCGAAGTAAGTCTCGATCGCCTCGAAAAAGGCCTGGGGGGTCTCGAGCCCGTTGATATTCAGCCGAACCTGGCGCCCGCCCGGCAGACCGTGCGTGTACCAGCCGGTAAACGTGCGCAGCTTGTGCAGAGCAAAGATCCCCTCTTCTTGTTCCATCAGCATCCGGAAATGGGTCAGGATCACGTCGCGCCGATCCTCGAGCGTCGGCTGGTAGAGATCCCGTCCGGCCAGCAGGTCGACGATCTGCCGATAGATCCACGGATTTTTCATCGAAGCGCGGCCGATCATCACCGCGTCACAGCCCGTCTCGGCGAACATCCGCCGCGCGTCTTCCGCCGTGACGACGTCGCCGTTTCCGACCACGGGGATGGTCAACGCTTCCTTCAGCCGCGCGATCCGCGTCCAATCGGCGCTGCCGCGGAACATCTGCTTCGCCGTTCGCGGGTGCAGGGCGACCGCGCTGACCCCCTCACCCTCGCAGATTTTGCCCAGGTCGATGTAGTTCAGTTGCGCGTCCGAGATTCCAGCACGGAACTTGACGGTCAATGGGATCGAGATCGCCCGTCGAACGCTGTTCACGATTCGCCGCGCGAGATCGAGGTTGGCCATCAGCGCGCACCCCGAGCAGCCCTTGAGTACTTTGTTGGCCGGGCAGCCCATGTTGATGTCGCAGACGTCGGCGCCCAGCGCCTCCACGACCCGCGCGGCCTCGGCCATCCGCGATGGGTCGGAGCCGTAGATCTGGATCGAGATCGGCCGTTCTTCTTCTTCGAAATGGAGCAGGCGCATCGTGCGGGCATTGCCACGCGTCAGCCCCTCGGAGGAGATGAACTCCATGGTCACGAGCCCAACCCCGCCGACGCGGCGCAAGACCCGGCGGAACTGCCGATCGGTCACGCCGGCCATCGGGGCCAAGACGAGCGGCGGATCGAACTGGACATCATCGAAGCGGATCATGTTCGAACGTCGACCTCAGCGCCCCTCGAAGCGCGGCGGCCGCTTCTCGGTGAAGGCGGCCAGCGCTTCGGAGCGATCCTCGGTGTCGAGTGTCCCTTGATAACAGGCCCACTCGATCTCGAGCGCGCGGTCGAGGGGTAGGCCAGCACCGTGATCGATCGCGCGCTTGGCCAGACGCACCGCAAGCGGGCCATTGCCCGCGATCAACTCGGCCAATCTTCGCGCTTCGTCATCGAGATCTTCGCTGGCGACCACGAGATCGGCGACACCGTCACGCAACGCCGCGGCGGCGCTGAACATTTGAGCCGTAAAGATCCAGCGTTTCGCCCGCGACGGACCGATCAAGCGCGGAAGTCGCTGGGTGCCGCCGGCCCCCGGCAGGATCGCCAGCGCCGTCTCCCGAAGTCCGATCGTCGCGTCGGCGGCGAGAATGCGCAGGTCCGCCGCGAGCGCCAGCTCGCAACCGCCACCGGCCGCAGCACCGCAGACGGCGGCGATCGTCGGAATCGGCAGACTGGCCAACGAATCGCAGAGCGCGGCGAGTCGCGGCACGAAGGCGCGTACGTCGGTCGTGGTCATCGACTTGCGCTCTTTGAGGTCGGCCCCAGCGCAGAAGTGGCGGCTCGAGCTACGAATGATCAAGCAGCGCGCGCCACCATCCTCTTTCAGCCGATCGAGGACCGCATCGAGATCGACGACCAACTCACGACCGAGCGCATTGACCGGCGGTCGGTCAAGGGTCACGACGCGAATGCCGTCCGCGCCGCTTTCCAGGTGCACCGTAGACATCGAAACCTCCGGCGCGGGCGTCACTACCGCGCGAGTTCACCCGTGCTCGCCAGCGGGCCTTCGTTCCCGACTCGCGGCGGCTCGTAGTCGTCAGGAACTTCGAGTTGCAGACGCAGCAGGGCCATCGCGTGGGTCTTGCCTTGGGCGTCGTTCTTCAAGCTCGCCGAGCCCCCGCCGCCCAGCGAATCGTGCAGCAGAAAGTTGAGCCCCCGCAGATTCGGCATCTCGAAACGCTCGACCCGCCCGCGAACGATACCTTCGAAGTGGGCGCGCACACGATCCGGTGTCAGCACGCGGCGCAGGATCTCGTAGCCGCGATCGTCGTAGGCCAGGATGCCGACGTTCGAGGCGTCACCCTTGTCCCCCGAGCGGCCATGGGCCATCGCGTAGAGCGGAATCCGTTTCACCGGACCTCCTCCACAACCACGACCGGCCGGACGAGGTGTTTGGGAATCAGCGCCGGCCAGAACCCCAGGACCTCGGTCGCCTTCGGTCGCCCACCGGCGAACCCGGTGACCCCCGGGGGTCCGGAGGTGACGAATGGGGAGAGTTCCTTTCCGAAGCGATCGACCTTCGCGCGATCGGCGTCGCGCACACCGACGCGCAACACCACTTCGTTGACGATATCGGGCGCTGGGACGATCGGGCCGTGACAAGAGTCGACGCCGACGAACTCGGTCGCCGTCTCCTCGAAGGTGAAGCCGGAACGGCGCAATCGGCCCCACAAGGCCTCGGCGCAGATTCGCGCCTTGGCCAGCGCGTCCGGACCGCTGATCGTGAGGTCACCTACCGCCTTGTAGCCGGCGAGATAGGAGATCGACACCTTGTACGAATCGGTGGCCGCGGAGCCGCGGATTCCGGAGACCCGTACCCGATCACGCCCCTGTTCACTCAACTGGATCGAGGTGAAATCAACGACGCAGTCGGGCGTGACGTATCGCGATGGATCCCCCATCTCGTAGACCAGTTGTTCGCCTACCGTGTCCGCGGTGACGAGCCCGCCGGTCCCGTCGTGCTTGGTCACGACGAAAGTCCCGTCGCGCTGCACTTCGAGTACCGGGTAGCCAAGGTGATCCCAGCCCTCGACCTCCCACCAACGCGAGAAATTGCCGCCGGTGCACTGCGCGCCGCACTCGACGATGTGGCCGGCGACGGTGCCGGCCGCGAGCAGATTCCAATCGTCCTCGCGCCAGTCGAATTCGGCGATTAACGGCGACAGCACGAGGCCGGGGTCGGTCGAGCGTCCCGAAACGACGATTTGCGCTCCACGCCGCAGCGCCTCGGCTGCCGGGAAGGAGCCGATGTAGACATTGGCTGACAGGACTCGATCGCGGATCTCGGAGACGGGACGTCCATCGTCCATGTTCTCCAGACGGACCCCGGAGGCGATCAGCTCGTCGAGCCGATCGAGAATGTCGTCACCGCGTACGGTCCCGATGCTCAAGCCGCGCGCGCCCTGCTCGCGGGCAACCTCGATCAACGCATGGCGGCAGGCCTCCGGATTGACGCCGCCGGCGTTGGCGACGACGCGAATCTGTCGCTCGCGCAGTCGCGGTAGAATGCGCCGGATCAAATCGACGAAGTCGGTAGCGTAGCCCTTGTTCGGATCCCGGTTGCGTTGTTTCTGAAGGATCGACATCGTGACTTCAGCCAGGTAGTCGAGGGTCAGGTAGTCCAGCGGACCTTCCTCGACCAGGCGGACCGGGGCGTCCACCGAGTCCCCCCAGAACCCCTGACCGTTCGCGATGCGCAAGACCCGCTGTTCGGGCATTCGGTCCCTTCTTTCGCTTGGCTCGACGGCCGTTCTCATTCCGGCGCAGCGCGGACCTCAGATGCCGCCGGTCTTCGCGCCAGGCGATCCACCCGCTGGGGCCTGGGTCTGCGATTTGGCGCTTGATTATAGCGAACCGCGGAGATTCGGTCCCTCGACCGCGGCCCCACCCGAGGAGTACCGCGGTAGCGTTGCTTCCAGTTCGGCGTTCGCGTGCTATATTCCCCGAGTTCGCGCCTCCGCGGTTGCAGCGGCCGAGGCGAGACAGCCCGCCGTTCCCGTGAAGGTGAGCGCGAACACAGATGCCAATCTCGGGCGTGCGCCCTTCGGGGCGACCCGATGCGGACAAAAACGAAACCACGCGCGGGCGCCCCGGAGCGCCATCCACACCAACCCGGCCGCCACCGCCCCGGGGGAGTTCAAAATGTCCAAAGTCATGCTCGTCAATGTCACGCACGTCGAAGAGACCCGCGTGGCCGTCCTCGACCAAGGGGTTCTTGAGGCCTACGAGATCGAAACGATCAACCAGGCCAACATCAAGGGGAACATCTACAACGCCGTCGTCGAGAACGTCCATCCCTCGCTCGAAGCCGGGTTCGTCAAACTCGCTCCCGATCAAAAAGGGTTCCTCCCCTTGGACGAGGTCAACTTCAAGTTGCTTCCCGCACGCGGGGACAACACGAAGGCCGGCAAGATCGGGCAGCACCTCGCGCCGAATCAGAAAATTCTCGCCCAGGTCGTCCGCGAACCGTTCGGTGGCAAGCCCCCCACGGTCAGCACCTATTTCTCCCTTGCCGGGCGCTACCTCGTCCTGATGCCCGGCGTCGATTCCGCCGGCGTCTCGCGGAAGATCGAGGACCCGGCACAGCGCGAAAAACTGAAGCAACTGGTGGAGGAGCTGAATCCCCCCGAGGGCTTCGGGCTGATCGTCCGTACCGCGGGCATGGGTCAGACCAAGATCGAATTGCAACGCGATCTGCGCTACCTGCTCCGACTGTGGCAATCGATCCAACGCGCGTCGGCCGCCACCGAGTTCCCGGGGTTGGTCTACCGCGAGGCCGACCTGGTGATCCGCACGATCCGCGATCACTTCACGCCGGAGATCTCCGAGGTCTGGATCGACAGGGAGGACGCGTACGAGCGCGCCCTCGAGTTCATGCGTGACGTCATGCCGACCAAGGCCAAGACGCTACATCTCTACGACGGCGGACGGCCGCTGTTCAACAAGTTCAATCTCGAAGAGCAGATCGAGTCGATCTTCAAGCGCCGGGTGGCCTTGCCCTCGGGTGGTGAGATCGTCATCGACGGAACCGAGGCGCTGACCGCCATCGACGTCAACAGCAAGGGCGCCAAGCGGGTCGGTGACGCCGAAGAGACGGCCACGCAGACGAACGTCGAGGCCGCGGCCGAGATCGCGCGCCAGATCCGCCTGCGCGATCTCGGCGGATTGATCGTCATCGATTTCATCGACATGATGGCCAGCCGCAACCAAAAGAAGGTCGAAAAAGCGGTACGCGACGCGTTCAAGGGCGACAGGGCCAAGAACGACATCACGCGCATCTCCAAACTCGGGCTGATGGAACTAGCGCGCCAGCGGATCAAGGTCGCCAAGATGGGTGCGATGTACACCGCGTGCCCCACCTGCGAGGGCTACGGGCTGGTCAAGACCGTGGAGTCGGCCGCACTCTCGGCGCTGCGGAAGTTGCAGACTCGCAGCTCGCGAGGGGAGCACGGGCGGATTCGGCTGTCCCTGCCGACCGAGGTCGCGACCTGGATCCTGGCCGCCAAGCAGGAAGATGTCTCGGAGATCGAGCGACGCCATGCCGTCACGGTCGAGGTCGTCCCGCTCGCCAACTTGTTACGGCACCAGACGGAGTTCGAGGGCTTTCCCCGTGAAAAGGGCAGCGTCGCGCCGTCCTTGCCCCCGCCACCGGCCGGCCCGCCCCGCATAGCGCCACGCACGAACGACCCGCAACCGTTGCTCCCGATGATGGGCCCGACCGATCCTGGGGCCGGCGGCGGCGCGGCCGACGGAGCGGTGCCCTCGGAGTCGGCGCAACCGACCGAGCAGGAGGGAAGTGACCTCACCGATGTCGTACGGAAGCGCCGACGTCGCCGACGACGACGCGGAGCGGGACCGGCTTCCGAGGTCGCGAACAACGACGGACCGAGCGCAGTCCTCGAATCGGCGAATGTGCTCGAGCGCGACACGGACGATGGATCGGACGACGAGGAGTTAGGCGAGGAGGAAACGCCTCCAGGTGAAGCTCGGAGCTCGTCTTCGACTTCTGTCATCGCCGAATCCGGAGGTGCTGACGGCCGACCTCGCCGACGGCGGCGACGGCGGCGGCGCGCAGGCACCGTCGGCGCTCCGGTCGCCGAGTCCCCCGCCCGGCCGGACGTGCCGCGCCCCGAATCGACGCCGCCGAGCCTTCGGGATTTCGAGGATGTCGCGGTTCCCCGAGGGATTCGGTCCGAGGAGTTGATGCCCGCGGCTGTGGGAGGACGAGGCTCGCGACCCCGCCGCGGAGGCGACGGAGGCCCGTTTCGGGAGTCCCGGCGCGGTGGGGGTCGCCGAGGGCCCGGCGGACGCCACTCGGGGGGTGGAGGCGACTAATCGGATCCTGGCATCGCGATTCTGCCGTGCGTAACCTGAGTTCGGCCTGACTTCCAGTTCCGGCAGGCGGGTCCAGCGCGGAATGCACGACGATGCTTTTTGTCAGTCGCCAGACGACCGGGGTCTCTCGCCGTCGACTCGGACGCTTGCTCGCGGGCAACGCGCCCTTCGATATTGTCGAGGCCGCGCTCTGGGTCGCCGCTGAGGAGTACCCCGGACTCTACGTCCGGGGGGAGCGCGAGCGAGTCCGGCGAATTGCCGACGAAGCCCGGTCCCGGGCGGAAAACCTGACCAATCCTTTCGCGCGGCTGGACGCGGTGCGCGAGTTGATCTTCGGCGAACTCGGTTTTCGCGGCGACGTGGATTCTTTCGACGACCCGCGAAACTCGTTCATCAACGAGGTATTGCGCCGCAGGCAAGGGATACCGCTCACCCTGAGCCTTATTTTCATGGAAGCCGCCACCGCGGCCGGATTCCTAACCCGCGGGATCGGGCTGCCGGGCCACTTCGTCTGCCGGCTCACCTTCGACGGACGTTCGTTCCTCGTCGATCCGTTTAACGAGGGGCAGGTCATCACCGAGGAAGACTGCCGGCATCTCGTTGCCCGTACGACCGGCAGGCCGTCTCGCTTCCGCCCCGAACACCTGGATGGTGTCGATGATCGAGCGATGCTGATCCGGCTCCTGCTCAACTTGAAGCAGGTCTATCTCGGCCGCGCGGACTACGCGCGAGCGCTGAGCGCGGTGGACCGCCTGCTCCTCGTCGCCCCCGATAATCACTCGGAGTTGCGGGACCGCGGTTTCCTGAAGGCGCACCTCGGACAGCCGCGAGCCGCGATCGCCGACCTCGAGGCTTACCTAAGCGACACCCCCGAGGCTCCGGATGCCGAATCTGTCCGGGGTCGCCTCGCGTGGCTCCGGCGGCGCGCGTCGGCGACGCACTGATTTCCAGCCCGGACGCTATAATGACCGTCGCTCTCGGGTCGGGGACGCCCCGCGCCCGCGAACGGCGTAAGCCGACGCGATCGGCACATGGCGAGCCACGATGAGTCCCGAAACCAGTACCCCCGCTCCGCCCACCTCGCGCACGATAGAGCGCCTCGAGCGCGCGGTCGTCCGTTTTGCCGGGGACTCGGGCGACGGCATGCAGTTGACCGGGGCGCGATTCACCGCGACGACCGCGCGCGTCGGCAACGACCTGGCAACGCTTCCGGACTTTCCGGCGGAGATCCGCGCTCCTGCCGGCACCCTCGCCGGTGTTTCCGGTTTTCAGATCCAGTTCGCCTCCGACGACGTCTACACGCCGGGCGATCGTCCTGACGTTCTGATGGCGATGAACCCGGCGGCGCTCGCGGCCAACATCGCCGACGTGCGACCGGGGGGGCTCGTCGTCCTGAACGTCGACTCGTTCAAGGCGATCGATCTAAAGAAAGCGGGGCGGACCACCAATCCGCTGGAGGATGGCTCGCTCGAGGGTTACCAGGTCATCCAAGTCGAGATGACGCGACTGACCCGCGCCGCGCTGGCCGAGGTCGAGATGCCGACGCAAGAGATCGACCGGTGCAAGAACTTCTTCGCGCTCGGCATGTCGTTCTACCTGTTCCACCGGCCGCTCGATCCGACTCTGGCCTGGATCGAAAAGAAGTTCGTCGGGAAAGAAAAATTGATCCGCGCGAACCAACTCGCAGTTCGTGCCGGCTTCGCCTACTGCGAGGCGACCGAGGTGTTCCCGAGCACCTACGAGGTCCCGGCGGCGAAGCTCACGCCCGGAGCCTACCGAAACATCTCCGGAAACCAGGCCTTGGCGCTGGGGTTCGTGGCCGCCGCACGCAAGAGCGGGCTGCCGCTGTTCCTTGGATCCTACCCGATTACTCCCGCCTCCGACCTGCTGCACGAGCTTGCAGGCTTCAAGCACCTCGGCGTCGTCACCTTCCAAGCCGAAGACGAGATCGCCGCGATCGGGTCCGCGCTCGGCGCAGCGTTCGCCGGATCGCTCGCGCTGTGCTCGACGAGCGGGCCCGGCATGGCGCTGAAGTCGGAGTTTCTCGGATTGGCCACCATGGTCGAATTGCCGCTCGTCGTAGTCGATGTCCAGCGCGCCGGCCCGTCGACCGGGATGCCGACCAAGACCGAACAGGCGGACCTGTTGCAGGCGCTGTTCGGTCGATTTGGCGAGTCGCCCTGCCTCGTACTCGCGGCCGCCACACCCTCCGACTGTTTCGAGACCGCCTACGAGGCTTGCCGGATGTCGATCCGGCACATGGTTCCCGCGATCGTGCTTTCCGACGGTTTCATCGCCAACGGCGCCGAGCCCTGGCGTCTGCCGCGCGTCGAGGAACTTCCCGAGATCCCGGTGCAGTTCCACACGAAGGCCGAGGACTTTCTCCCGTACTCGCGTGATCCCAATACCCTTGCGCGACCGTGGGCGATCCCGGGCACGCCGGGCCTGCAGCACCGCATCGGCGGCATCGAGAAGCGCGACGGGACCGGCAACATTTCCTACGATCCTGTCAATCACGAACGCATGATCCACCTGCGCGCCGAGAAAGTGGCCCGTGCCGCCGATGGCCTACCGCCCGCGGAACCGTTCGGCGATTCGGAAGGCGGCCTGCTGGTGGTCGGGTGGGGCTCAACCTATGGCGCGATCACGAGCGCGGTACGGCTGGCGCGCACGACCGGACGCCGCGTCAGCCACCTACATCTACGCTGGCTCAACCCGTTGCCGAGCAACCTCGGCGAGGTGCTCGCACGCTACGACCAGGTGCTCGTGCCCGAGATCAACCTGGGGCAACTCGCCTTCCTGCTGCGCGGGCGGTACCTCGTGCCGGTCGTCGGCCTGAGCAAGGTCCAGGGCTCGCCGTTCACCTCCGGCGAGATTCAGGAAAAAATCTTCGAGAT
>JANNRU010000103.1:0-2186 GCA_031401755.1 Acidobacteriota bacterium
GCGCCTGAACCCGAATCCCTGAGCGCCGGCAACCGCGTGCTGCACCTGTTCCATCCGGCCCTCCTGCACTTCACGACCGCCTCCGTTCGACGGACGAGCCCAGCCAACTCGAACACCGCGCCGGTGACGAGAAAGGCGATCGTGAAGTGCAGGAGGGCCGGATGGAACAGGTGCAGCACGCGGTTGCCGGCGCTCAGGGATTCGGGTTCAGGCGCGCGAACTCTTCCAAGATTTCGCGCGAGCGCGCATCGAGCTGGCGCGGTGGACGAATCTGGATCACGGCGTACAGGTCGCCTGCGGGTCGGCCCGCGCGCGCGGGAACGCCGCGCCCCTTTAGGCGGAGCTTCTGCCCACTCGCGGTACCGGCGGGCAGCGTCACGGTCGCGCTACCGTCGATCGTCGGAACTTCGACCGTCCCACCCAACGCGGCTTGCGCCAGACCGACCGGGACGTCGACGAGCAAATCTTGGTCGTCGCGCCGCAGCCGCGGATGAGGCTCGATGCGAACGACCAAGAATGCGTCGCCCGCCGGCGCTCCCCCGGAGCCGGGGCCTCCTTTGCCGGAAACCCGCAGAGTTTCGCCCTCGTCGATTCCCGGAGGAACACGGACCTGGATTCTCGTTGCACCGCTCGAATCGCTCGGAAGTGCCAGCGGCAAGGCCCCCCCCCGGACCGCGTCGGCGAACGGAACCCTTACTTCGAACTGTAGATCTTGGCCGCGCCTGCCCCTCCGACTACCACCCGTGCGTCCGCTGCCACCGCGGGTTCCGGCTCCCCGGCCCGTAAACAGGTCGAACAGGTCCTGGATGTTGCCGCCACCGAACTCGAACTCGCGATAGTCCGCGCCCTCGAAGGGATTGAACCCGGGCCCGAACGCTTCGCTCCCCCCGCGGTCGTAGCGCGCTCGCTTCTCAGGGTCCGAAAGCACGGCGAACGCTTCCGCCACCTTCTTGAATTTCTCCTCGGCGGCCTTGTCACCCTTGTTGACGTCTGGGTGGAACTGGCGTGCACGTTTGCGGTACGCTGCCTTGATCGCCTTGGCATCGGCGGTCCGCGGCACGCCCAGTGTTTCGTAATAGTCTTCGCGCACAATCGACAGGATAGCGATCGAGGGCCGAACCAGCCGACGGGGCGCCCCCCGGCGAGCCGCGGTACAATGCGCCGATGCATCGAGAGTGGCGTCTGATCGCGACAGGGCTCCTCGCGGCCCTGCTAGCCACCGGGGATCCGCGAGCGTTGGCGCAGTCCGGTCCGGATCCGATTCCGCCCCCGCTCCCGCCGCGCCCGGTCCCGAAGGGCGCCCCGGATTACGAAGCGGTCGTTCCCGAATCTACGGTCGAGTGGGGACTCGACCCGGAATTGCTCCGCCCGCTGGCCGAGAAGGCCGAGCTCTACAAAGCCTTCACGCGCCAGTTCACCTGCGATGAAGTCGCGCGCCTGGCAACCTATGACGACGCGGGCGAGGCCTCCACCGAAGAGGTGCGGCGCTACGGCTATCTGCTGACGGCTAGCGAACGCGCTGACAGCTTTCGCGAGCTCCGGCAGCGCTTCACGAGCGACGGACGCTTGAAACCCGACGCGGTGGAAGACGAAGAGCCGTTTCCTCCCGCCTACTCGTGGGTCCAGTTGTTCAATCGATTCAACGAGAGTTACTTCGCGTTCCGACTGATCGCCACTCGCTTCGACGGATTCGACCTTGTGCACGAGATTCAGTTTCGGGGTAGCCTGCCGTTCACCACCGGCAAGGACATCCGGCAGTGGGAGGGCACGGTCCTCGTCGACGCATTCAAGCACGTGCCGCTCGAAATCCAGGCCGAGCCGAGCCACCAGCGCAAGCGGATCGAGGAGATCTACCGCAACTACACTCAGTCCTTCAACTTCCTCGGACTACGTTCCAAGCCGGTGCCCCTGGGCTATCGTGCAGGGATCCAGTTTCGGCTCTGGCGCGAGGGTCTGAGCTTTCCCACCGAGCTGCGTTACGACACGGTTCGGGCCGTCAGCCCGACGCAGGTCGTTCCCGTTCGCGCCTCGACGCGAAGCTACGAAAGGTACCGTTTCGTGCGCGTGACTCCCGAGCAGCGGATCGGGGACACGGTGCCGGACAAAGGTGCTTCTCCCGCCGACCCCCCGCCAACCGATGGACGGCGCTGACGATCTGGGCGAGATCCAGCTGCCGATCGAGGACT
>JANNRU010000104.1:0-3396 GCA_031401755.1 Acidobacteriota bacterium
AGCCGAAGCCGAGCAGGGTGGTCGATGGCCATTTAGTCCCGCGAGGAGGGGGGGAAAGGTTTTGAGAAACTCGGGCTTACAGCGGGGGAATGCTTCTGAGAAAAACCTCAGGCAGGGGTCCCTAGGTTCTGAGAATCAACACCAGTCCCCGACCCTACCGGGCTCAATTCGAATTGAACCCAGGTCGTTCGACCGCGAATTCAGTTCGTGACGGCCTGATCACCCTTTGGCGAAGCCGGACCTGCGAGCTCGGTGCTACGCGCTGGAAGGAGGCGCGAACTGGAGAAGCGCCGCGGGTCCTTACCCGAGAAAAGGCAGGAAGACTGCTAATCCGGCCCATCCGAGCGGGTGGAGGGCAGGGCGAGGCCGACGTTCTCGAAAACGGGAACTAGCCGGTTGAGTTCCGAAGTGACGTGTTGTTCTAAGGACGAGGGAGGTTAGTCGATGAGATCGTTTAAACGATGGCCCAGACTACAATTGACTGCACAAGTGCTCTTCTTCTGCTCGGTCGGTACGGCAACTGTCGCCGTAGCCCCACCGGATGGAACAGCACTCCGCCAGACATCCGAAAAAGCGAGATCGCCTGAGGTTTTGAGGTCAGACACGGGGAGATCCGGTATCGACGACGCGAGGTCCTCGGGGGTAGCAGGCGTCGAGCAAGGCGCGGCACAGAAGTTGTGGCGCGAAATTCCGGTCGACGCATACATGGGCGACACCGCCGACCTTCCCGTTTCGCTTACAAAGAGCTTCCGCGTGTACAGATTGAACCACAGCGCCTTGCAGGATCGCCTGCTGCAAGCGCCACAGGAATTCGCCGCAAAGACCAGAACGGCACCGGTGGAGATCGATCTCCCCATGCCCGATGGCCGACAGCGGCGTTACCGGGTCGTCGGAGTCACGGTCTTCGAAGAGAAACTCGCCACGCTCAATAATCGGTTTCCCGCGTATCGCGTCATCGACGTGCAAGACCCGGGATTTGGGGGACGACTGCTCGACAGCCCTTCGGGGGTACACGCGTACCTCTACACGACCGACGGGGTGGTTCGAATCGAGCCGTACTCCGACGACGTCGCACAGCACATCAGTTTTCACGGCGACGACAGTTCTGATTCGCTGGCACCCGCTTGCGCCACCCCATTCGAACCGTCGCTTCCAAGCCAGCTGTCGGCTTCCGGAAGCACTGAGAGTCCAGCGACGACTCCGAGCGTCCGGCGAGACCGCCTGGTGATTGCACCGGCAGCGGTCCCCGAAACATCCGTGCCAGACGCGACTTGCCCGGGCACGATCGAGTGCAGTAGCTCTCCGGGGTGCGGCGCCAACCAGAACTGCTGGGACGAGCCGTGCAGCAACTGCAGCACCGGAGTCGTCAGGCACTGCGCCTGCGGAGGCTGTACCGGACCCAACTGCCCCGTGTGCCCTGCGGAACCAGTTGCCGACAGCCATTGCACTTCCTGTCCAGCGGTCGAATGCAACCCGAATCCAGGATGTGGCGCAACCAACGACTGCTCCTACTCAGCGCTCGCTTCCTGCCCGGACTGCAAGAACGGCCAGGCGGGGTACGTCCGAACCTGCATCTGTGGGGGCTGTACCGGACCCAATTGCCCGGCTTGCCCGACGGAACCTGCCGTCGACAGCCATGAGGTTTGCATTAGCCCGCTTCGAACCTATCGACTCCTAGTGGCGACCACAGCAGGTTACTACGCTGACAAGCTGAGCGGCCTCTCTTGCGAAGGTCAACTCGGCCACATTGCAGGCGTCATAAGCGGCATCAATGCGATCTATGAGCGCGATACGACCATTCGCTTCGTGCTGGCAAACGAGAACTGCGAGCTGTTCTTCAATGCCGAACCCGATCCATATCCCTCGGTTGTTGCATGCCAGATCGCACAGGCGAATCAAATCGTGTTCAACGCTTTGGATCCCGCGACGTATGACCTTGGGATAGCGCTGACGACGGCGACCAGTGGATGTGTGCCTGGGGGACGAAGTTGCGAGTCAAATAAGGCCACAGCGTCATCGCCTGAATCGGTGGCCACGCTGGCGCACGAGATTGGGCATCTCTTCAGCGCGGGCCACACCTGGAGCGGCAACCAGTGCGCCGTCAACCAGGGTCCTGCCGAGTTCAGCCCATTCGACGCCTACGAGCCGGGCAGCGGGTCGACTCTAATGTCCTATCAAGGAAAATGCGGCGTAGCCAACGTCCCGACCGCACCCGGTGATTTCACCTACTTCCACCTGCATTCGATCGCTGAGATCACGAGTCATGCCACAGCTCACCCTACCTGTGGCTCGAGTGAGATCGGCCCTGCAGCCCCTGACGTCACCCCGCCCCCCGACATCACGGTGCCGCGAAACACAGGCTTTTCTTTGACCGGGATCGCCTCCGCGGTCGATCAGGGTCACGCGCTGACCTATACCTGGGAGCAGTTCGACTTGCCGCCGGACACAGACGGAAACGGAATTCCGAATACCATCATGGACCCGAAGACTGCTTCGGCAGGCCCGATTTTTCGCTCGCGTGCTCCGTCCACCAGCCCAACACGCGAATTTGTGAACAATGGAGCGCCCGGAGAAGTGCTACCGCAGACGGATCGCGACATTGCGATGCGAATTGGCGTACGATCTACCGACGTATTCAGTGGCCTCGGTGCGGTCGCTTTTGCAGAAACCAATGTATCAATTCAGGGCGAACCACTCGAGGTCGTCAGTCCGAACGGTCCCGAGACGTTCGTGAACCCGACTACGCTTCTAGTGCGATGGAAGCCGGGAGCGAGTGCCGCGATCGGCGTAGTGACGGTCAACATTCTCCTGTCGACCGACGCAGGGGCGACCTACGTCACCTTGGGCTCGGCTAGTAACACCAATTGCGGCTTTGGCGGTACCTGCTCAGCAACGCTCACGCTTCCATCGATCTGCGTCTCGACCCATCAGGCGCGAATCAAGGTGATGGGGCAAGCCGCCGGCAACTACGTGCTTGTCGATACGTCGAACAACAACTTCAAGATTCACTGCGCTTGCCCGTCGGGGCCAACGGCTTGCGGTGGAACTTGCCACACCGGTGCCTGCGCGCTCAGCTCCGACGCGCGGTCGAATTGCTGGGATGGGGACGAGATTCTCTGGTGTGAGGACGGACAGACGCTTGGACTGATTCAAAGTTGCAATTGTTCACCCAACAGCGGTCCACCCTACGTGCTCTGTCAGCCGCAACGCACCATTAACTGGTCTCCGTGCGATTTCGTCCCGGCTTGTCCATCCGCGTTGGTCGACTGCCAGTCTGCATCGTGTGGAGGCCCGACCGGTTGCACGTCTGTCGACCTTCTTGAAGACACTTGCCGACTGTTGAAGGAAAACGGATTCTCGGAAGATCCAGTTGTGAAGTTTAAGAAACTGGTTGCG
>JANNRU010000105.1:0-2383 GCA_031401755.1 Acidobacteriota bacterium
ACACGCGAGCTTCCCATCGACCGAATCCCGATCCGGCCGCTGTTGAACCTCAGATCAGGCCTCGCGTGAATAAATGGACCAGACGGGCGCGACCTCGGTCGAGTACACGAAGGCTGCCGAGCGCGACCTCAAGGAGATCGCACGACTCGGTTACGAGGGCCTGCCGATCTGCATGGCCAAGACCCCCAACTCGCTCACCGATGACCCGCGAGTCGTCGGGCGCCCGGAGAGCTTCGACGTCACCGTGCGTAACGTCATCCTGGCCGCCGGAGCCGGCTTCGTCGTTCCGCTGCTCGGCGAGATCATCCGCATGCCGGGCCTGCCGCCGCAGCCCCAGGCCGAGCGGATGGATCTCATCGACGATCGGGTGGTCGGGCTGCTCGGCGGTTAGATGCCCTCGGCTCGCGAGGCCACTGCATCCGAGCCTCCCTGGGACTCGGGCCGGATCGTTCAGCTCCCGTTCGTGGAATGCTCGCGGGCACTTTGCATGATAAACTGCCCGCCATGTATACACGTTGCGCGACAGTTCCCAACCACTCCTTTTTCCTCTTTGGCCCGCGCGCGACTGGCAAGACCACCTGGCTCAGACAGCACCTCGGCGAAGCCCTGTGGTTCAACCTCCTGCTCGAGGACGACTACCTACCCCTCCTCGCATCGGCGCGGTCGTTTCGCGAGCGGGTCGAGGCGCGGGCCACCGGCTCATGGATCGTCGTCGATGAAGTCCAGCGCCTGCCGGGGCTACTCGACGAGGTGCACGACCTGATCTCCCGTCGCGGTGACGACTACAAGTTCGCCCTCAGCGGGTCGAGCGCGCGGAAACTGCGGCGACTCGACGTGAACCTGCTGGCCGGACGCGTCATCGACCGCGCCATGTTCCCCCTCGTCGCGCGAGAGCTGGGCTCGGACTTCAGCCTCGACGCCGTGCTTCGGTTCGGATCGCTCCCGGGCATCTATTCTGACGCGGAGTACCGGGTCGAGAAGCTGCGCGCCTACGTTCACACCTACCTGCGGCAGGAGATCCAGCAGGAGGCACTGGTCCGAGATCTCGGTACGTTTCACCGTTTCCTGAAGGTCGCCGCCATCATGCACGGGCAGGTCGTCAACCAGGCCGCGATAGCGCGGGATGCCGCCGTTGCCCGAACGACGGTACAGCGCTTCTTCGACACGCTCGTGGATACGCTCGTCGGGTACCAGTTGCCCGCTTGGCAGGCGAAGGCCAAGGTGCGTGAGCTCGGGAAGCCCAAGTTCTACTTCTTCGATCCGGGCGTGGTTCGCGCGATCCGCGAAGTGGCGGACGAGCCGCTGTCGGAGATCGAGTCCGGCGCCTTGCTGGAAGGCTACATCCTCCACGAGATGCGCGCGGCGATCGCCTATCAAGGCCTCGGTGGAGAGATCGTCTACTGGAGCACACCCGGATCTAAGGAGATCGACTTCATCTGGGTCAAAGGCGCAAAGCGCGTCGCGGTCGAGGTCAAGAACTCCCGGTCGTGGCGGGCGGAGTACGCGAAGACGATTAACGAGTTCCTCGGTGCGGGAAGGCTGACGCGCGGATTCGTGGTCTACCGGGGACGGGAGCGCTACCGGAGCGGCGGAGTCGACGGGCTGCCCGTCGAGGACTTCCTCTCGATCCTCTACACGGATGTGTTCCACGGCGATTCCTAGTCTCTTACTCGACGAGTTCCCTCCCGGTATCGCTCGAATTGCACGGTGTGGGGCAGCTACTCTCCGTCAGGACCAGCCGTCGGCTCCCGTCTGGTCCATTTATTCAGTGTGTCCAATGAAGGCTAACGTGTTCAGCAGGAAAGTAAAGCCTGCCGGGGTAGAAGCCAGACCCCCGTAGCTTGGATGACAGGTGTGCGGGAAACCAAGCACTTGAAGCTCATCGACGAAGCCGCCCTTGGGGCGGTGAGCGAGTCACCGGGCCGCAACGCAAGTGAACGTAATGTGGCCCCGAAATGGACGAGAACCGGAGGCCGAGCTTTCCGAGTAATGGCGAAGGCAGCATGGGACGGCGCAATCTGGTTGAAGCGCCCGACCACTCTGGCGGGGTATGCGGCGGTGGCACGGTGACAAGGACATGTAAAGCAACTGGAGAAGCCCTCCACGCCCCGTGGCGAAATCGACGGAGCAAGACCGTTCCTAAAGGCGAAGGCTGAGCCGTCTTGGCGCTTCTGGGGACTGTACGTCCACGTCTGCAAGCGAGAGACCCTCCGTGAGTCCTACCGGCTGGCGAAGCAGAACAACGGAGCGCCGGGCATTGACGGCGTGTCGTTCGATGCCATCGAGTGTAGGGGAGTGGAGTCGTTTATTTGAACGAGGTCGACAAGATGCTCGAACGAGCCCGGGACGTCACGCGTCGAGGTAGGTACCTCAACGTCGAGTA
>JANNRU010000106.1:0-5297 GCA_031401755.1 Acidobacteriota bacterium
TCATGCGCCGACGGGTTCGGTCGTCTCGACCAACTGCTCGTGTCCACAATTTTCGGCGTCGCAAATCAATTGGTGACCGTGACGTTTGGTGATCCGCTCAAGGAGATAGGGTCGCTCGCAGTTGGGGCAATGCTGCGGCACGGGCCGCTTCCAGAGCACGAAGCTGCAGTCCGGGTACTGGTCGCAACCGAAAAAGACCTTGCCGCGGCGGCTTCGGCGCTCGACGACCTTGCCCTTACCGCAATCGGGACACTCGACACCGGTCTCGTTGAGTTTGACGTAGCGGCATTTCGGGTAGCTCGAGCAGGCGGTGAATTCGCCGAACCGTCCCTGCTTGATCGCGAGTCGCTCGTTGCACTTCGGGCAGTTCTCGTCCAGGAGTTGGTCGGGCTTGGCCTCGGCCTTGCCCTCGCGCGAGACAGTGATTTTACGGGTGGTCTTGCAGTCCGGGTAGCCCGAGCAGGCTAGGAACTGCCCGAAACGCCCGCGACGCAGGACCATCGGCTTGCCGCAATTCTCGCAGGGCTCCGCTTCGGTTTCCAACGGATCAGGCTCGGCCTTTACCGTGACTTGCGCCGTTTTCGCCGCGGAGAGCAGATGGCTCCCGCCTTCTCCGTCGTCTTTCTGCGCCAACTCGCGCGTGTTCTTGCACTCGGGGTAACCCGAACAGGCAATGAACTGACCGAAGCGACCCCATTTCAGCACCATGGGCTTGCCGCACTTATCGCAGGTTTGGTCGGTCGGGATCGCCTCGGCCTTGACGTTGCGCATCTCTTTGCCGGCGCGCTCGAGGTCGGCCATGAACTTCGTCTGGAACTCGCGCAAGGCGTCGGTCCAGGCCAATCGACCTTCCTCGATCTCATCGAGTTCTTCTTCCATTCGCGCCGTGTAGCCGACCTGGACGATGTCGCCGAACGAGGTGACGATCAACTCGTTGACCAACGACCCGAGCTCGGTTGGCGAGAAACGATTCTTGATCTTTTCGACGTAGTCGCGATCGAGGATCGTCGAAAGAATCGAGGCGTAGGTCGACGGGCGCCCGATGCCGTTTTCTTCGAGCTCCTTGACCAGCGTGGCCTCGGAAAAACGCGGCGGCGGTTGGGTGAAGTGCTGACGCGGAGCGAGTGTGTCAAGTGCCAGGTTCTGTCCGGCCACGAGCGGCGGGAGGCGACGATCCTCGTCGTCGCCTTCGTCTTCTTCCTCGCGGGCCGCCTCGCCCGGCTTCGCGGCCACGTCGTCCTCTTTGGCTTCCTGGTAAACGGCGAGCCAGCCCGGCGATCGAAGCACCGAGCCAGTCGCACGGAAGCCGTAGCGGCCGGCTTCGATCTCGGCGCGCGTGGTGTCGAAGACCGCGACCTCCATTTGCGAGGCCAGGAAGCGGTTCCAGATCAGTTCGTAGAGATTGAACTCGTCTTTGGTCAGGTACTGCTGGACCGACGCGGGCGTGTATTCCATCGCGGTCGGTCGGATCGCTTCGTGGGCCTCTTGTGCGCTCTTGGCCACGCGGAAGCGGCGGGGCTCGGCGGGCAACGCGTCCGCGCCGTAGGTCGACTTGATCGAGTCGCGGACCGCGGCGAGAGCGTCTTCGGAAATTCGGGTCGAATCGGTTCGCATGTAGGTGATCAGCCCAACGGTTCCGGCCTCGCCGAGCTCCCGGCCTTCGTAGAGCGACTGCGCGACCCGCATCGTCTTCGAGACGGGAAAGCCGAGCTGGCGCGCCGCGTCTTGCTGTAGCTTCGAGGTGATGAACGGCGGTGACGGATTCTTGCGTTTCTCGCGGGACTGCACTCGGGCTACGCGGAACGGGATCGCGTCGGGCGAACTCGCGGTGATCTCGAGCGTCACGGCACCCGGGGGGCCGTCCGCCACCGGCTTGGCCGTTTGGACCGTCCAGCCGAGCTCGCCGAGCGCTGTGGACATCTCGTCTTTGGACACGATCTCGAGTTTCTGGCCGTCCCGGGTCACCAAACGGGCGGAGAAGGCCGGAGGGAGATCGGCTCGGAGCTGGGCGGCGAGCGACCAGTACTCCTTGGACTCGAACGCGCGGATCTCGGCCTCGCGCTCACAGATGATGCGCAATGCGACGCTCTGCACACGTCCAGCCGACAGCCCGCGCCGGACCTTGTCCCACAGCAGCGGGCTGAGCTTGTAACCCATCAGGCGATCGAGGATCCGCCGCGTTTGCTGCGCGTCGACCTTGTGTTCGTTGATCTCGCGCGGGTGCTCGAATGCCCCTTGAACCGCCTTGCGCGTGATCTCGTGGAACTCAACCCGGTGGAACGTCGCGTCCGTAGTGGTCTCGAGTTCCTGCTTGAGGTGCCAGCAGATCGCTTCTCCTTCCCGGTCGGGGTCGCAGGAGAGGTAGATCGCCTTGGCCTTCTTGGCCGCCTCCTTGAGTTCGGTCAGCGTCTTTTTCTTGGCGGCGAGGACCGTATAGGTCGGGGTGAAGTCGGTCTCGTCCACGCCGAGCTTGCGCTGCGGAAGGTCGCGGACATGACCCATAGAGGCCTTCACCACGAAATCCTTCCCCAGGAACTTGTTGATTGTCTTCGCCTTGGCCGGCGACTCGACGATGACCAGAGACTTCGCCATTTTTTTCTCGATCCCGTTCAAAACCCGCAAGATAATACCGAGACCCTAGCGGATCAACCGGGACCCGGCACCACCTCCCCGTGCCTCGGCCCGACGAGGACCAAACCCGCGCCGCCGATCGAATCCGTTAACCTCTTTTTTGGCAATAGGTTAGATGAGTCTTCGGTTGGATCGCCGCGTATAGCTTGCGCCACGGTGCCGCTCGATCAGGCCCCGGAGTTCCAGAGTCAACAGGGCCGTCTGGAGGCGAGCGAGACTGAACGACACCGCCTCGGCCAGGGAGTCGATCGACCGGGGTTCGACCACGTCGAGCAACGCGGCGGTGGCGCGTTCGTCGTCGGTCGAGCCGTCGAGCGGGTCCGCCACTTCGGCCTCGGGTGGCCGCGCGGGTTCGAGTTCGTCCCGGAGGGCCGGGGGGAGCTCTTCCATGACATCCTCGACGTTCTGAACCAGCTTGGCTCCGTCTTGGATGAGGCGGTGGCAACCCCAGGACAATTCGGAGTGGACCGGGCCGGGCACGGCGAGCACCTGTCGCCCCTGATCAGCGGCCAGGGCTGCCGAGCCCAGCGATCCGGAGCGCAGACCGGCCTCGACGACCACCAGGGCAAGCGAAAGGCCGCTGATCACCCGGTTGCGGCGGGGAAAATTCTCCGCGCGCGGCGAGATGTCGAGCGGGAACTCACTGATCACCGCGCCGCCGCTTTCGACCGCTCGCGCGAACAAGCCCACGTTCTCGCGTGGGTAGGGGTGCAAGAAGCCCGAGCCGAGCACGACCACGGTTCGACCGCGGTCCTCGAGGGCACCGACGTGGGCCGCCGTGTCGATCCCGCGTGCCCCGCCCGAAACTACCTCCACCCCTCGTGCGGCAAGGCCCGAGGCGAGACCCGCCGCGATTCGCAGCCCGTAAGTCGACGCTTGTCGCGAGCCGACGATCGACACGCGAACCGCGCAGCGCTCCAGCCGGCCGCGCACATAGAGAAGGATGGGCGGGTCGTGGATCGCCGCCAGCGCTTCGGGGTAGTTCTCGTCTTCCATGGAGACGAGAACCAGACCCAACGCGTCGGCGCGTCGGCGTTCGTCATCGACGCGCGCTCGCAGATCCCGCCGCGCTTCGGCGACCGCGGCAAGGCTCCCCGGCGCGGCTCGAGCCACGGACTCGAGCTCGCGCGGCGACACACGCCAGGCCACCGCCCCTGGGTCAGCGAATCGCCCGAGCAACCGCTTCAGGAAGATCGGCCCCAATCCGGGAAGCAAACGGAGCGCGATCCAGTCGGATAATTTCCCCGCGCTCACCATGGCTCCGCGAGGAGGCAGTGAAATTCTACGTCGGGGAACAGCACCGAGCAAGGCCCGAGGGCTCTCGGAGATCGGGCCGGTCCGACCGGGTTTCCCGCCGGCAACCGCGGCGCGGTCCGGTGCGGACGGCGGTCTCGCCCGATTGACGCAGGCCGGGACGACGGTGTACGAAGAGCGCCGAGATGGGGGAGCGTGTCGTGATCCAGCGGCGAGACGGGTCGGCGCAGCGCGGCTCGACGAGGCAGGCGCTCGCGGTTGCGCTGCTCCTCCTCGCGCTGACCGTCGCCGCGCTCCATCCAGTCCTCGATTGCGGCTTCACGAACTTCGATGACGACCTCTACGTCACCGCCAACGAGCAGGTCCGCCAAGGCCTGAGCCTTGGCGGCGTTCGCTGGGCATTGACGGCGACCGCGGCGGCGAATTGGCACCCCCTGACCTGGATCTCGCACATGCTGGATGTCGAGTTGTGGGGCCTCGATCCCCGCGGGCATCACGGCACGAATCTCGTGCTCCATCTTGCGAACACGATCCTGCTGTTCCTCGTGTTTCGGCACGCGACCAGGGCGCTCTGGCCGAGCGCGCTCGTGGCCGCGCTCTTCGCGACTCACCCGCTCCGCGTCGAGGCGGTCGCCTGGGTCGCCGAGCGCAAGGAGCTGCTGAGCACGTTGTTCGGACTTCTGGCGATCGTCGCCTACCTGCGCTGGACCCGTGGCCCGGGGCCGATCGCCTACCTCGCGATCCTCGGCGGTCTCGCGTTGAGCCTGACGGCGAAACCGATGTGGGTCACGCTCCCTTTCGTCCTGCTGCTGTTGGATGTTTGGCCGCTCGGGCGACTTCACGACTTGCGCGAAGGATGGGTGCGACTGTGGGAAAAACTACCGCTGTTCGTGCTTTCGGGGACCTCGAGCGTCATCACCCTTTGGGTTCAGCGCCGGGGTGGCGCGGTGGGTAACCTCGAGACGTACTCGGGACCGTCTCGCCTGGTCAATGCCGCCATCGCCTATTTGGATTACCTGCGGAAGACTCTGTGGCCGGCGGACCTCGCGGTGTTTTACCCGCACGAGCAGCACGGACTCTTAGCGCCAAAGTTTCTCGTCGCCACTTGCACGCTCGCCATGATTTCTGCGCTGGCGATTCGGCAGCGTCATCGGCGGCCGTGGTTGGGGGTGGGGTGGTTCTGGTTCGTCGGCATGCTCGTCCCGGTCATCGGTCTGGTGCAGGTCGGCGAGCAAGGGTTGGCCGACCGTTACACCTATGTCCCGCTCATCGGAATCTTCATTCTCGTCGCCTGGGGCCTCGCGGAGGCGCTCGATGCGCGATCGATTCGCCCCGGGTGGCAACCGATCGCGGTTGCCGCGATCGTGCTGGGGCTTGCGGTAAGCGCATTCGGCGCGCACCGTCAGGCGCAG
>JANNRU010000107.1:0-8207 GCA_031401755.1 Acidobacteriota bacterium
GGCACGCGCTCGCCGCCCGGCGCTACGGGATCGGCACGCGGGACATTACACTGCTGCCCATCGGTGGAGTCGCGCGTCTGGAGCGGATGCCCGACGATCCGCGGCAAGAACTCGTCGTCGCCCTCGCCGGCCCCGCCGTGAATGCGGTCCTGGCGATCGGGCTGTTCGCCGTCGCCGTTCTCGCCGGCGGTACGGCGGCCATGTTAGGAGAATTCCGGATCGCCGGTGGCAGCCTGCTGATCAACTTGATCTGGGTCAACGTCGCACTGTTCGTGTTCAATTTGCTGCCGGCGTTTCCGATGGATGGTGGCCGGGTCCTTCGTGCGCTGCTCGCGCTGCGCCTGGATTACGTGCGAGCGACGCGCATCGCGGCTGGGATCGGTCAAGGGATGGCGCTCCTGTTCGGCATCGTCGGGCTGTTCGGCGGCAACCCATTCCTGGTCTTCATCGCGCTGTTCGTCTTTCTCGGAGCCTCGGCCGAGGCGAACATGGTTCAGGCCCGATCGACGATGGGCGGCGCTCCGGTGAGTTCGGCGATGATCACCCGGTTCCAGACTCTCGCTCCCGCAGATCCCCTCTCGACCGCGGTCCAGTACATCCTGGGGGGTTTTCAGCAGGATTTCCCGGTCGTCGAGGGCGAGCGGCTGCTCGGAATGCTGACGCGCGATGGCCTGTTACGCGCGATGGCCAATCCGGGCACGGGAGAGACGGTCGGCGCAGTCATGAACGCCGAGCTGGTCACGATCGATGCTCGGGAACGGCTCGACAACGCGTTCGGCCGCTTGCAAGCGGCGGGCGGCGCATCCTTACCCGTGATCCAAGACGGCCGGCTCGTCGGCATCCTGACGGCCGAGAACGTCGGGGAGTTCTTGATGGTCCGCAGCGCGGCGCGTCAAGCGGGCCAGCCGCCGAGCGCGTGGGAATCACGATCCCCGACTCCTCCCGCCCGAACGCGACAGGTCTGAGGCGAATCGCGCGCGGCGTCAGTCGCAGCCGGAGACGAATTGCGGCCGGCACGCCGCGGCACTCGCGGGCCGCGGACTGCCGTCACCGTCCACGCCGTACGAGCCCTCTCGTGCACCACTGACTGGCACGATCAGAAAGTAGGCATTCCCGGCGGGAGCCGCGATCGTCTGGCTCGCCGCGCCTCCGGTCGAGCAGACGACCGGAGCGTGACTGCCGAAGTCGCCGATCGTCCCCGCGTAGATCGCGTAGTCGCTGTCGGTGACGACACACGAGTCGTCCCAGGAGAGCACGAGGTTGCCGTTGACGTCCGTTTCGACGAGGAACGGGGATCCGGGTGTCGAATGACCGTCAGGTACGCTACCGGCGCCCGCACCGGTCGGCGCCCCGCTCAGATCCGGACCGATCAGTCTCGCGCCGGCCGTCAAGGGCGTACCGGGAAGGAATAGTTCGATCGATGCCGGCGAGTTCGACACCGGCGCGACGTCGGCATCGAAGCGGAAGTTATAAAGCGTTCCCCACCGCAGCGCGTTCGCGTTCGGATTCTGGGCGAAGGTTTGCGTGGCCCAGGTGATCGAGTTCGATCCGACCGTGGCGATCCAATCTGTGCCGTCCCAGGGCTCGCCGCTGTGGTAGTCCACGTCGTGGAAACCGATGTTGGCCACGGTCGCTCCGGCCGGTATCGGAATTGTGAAGGCGCGCGCCGCGCGGTCCGAGGTCAGGTTGTGGATTGCGATCTCATAGGTCCACAACCCGCCGCCGAGTGCCGTCGCTTTGGAGCCGACGACGAAGATCTCGTTGTCGTTGACGGTCGAGTTGCGGATCTGCACCGAAGGATCCGCGGCCTTCCAGGCGTAGAGCGCGGGTTGCTCGCGTACCGTTGGGCCGATCGTCACCACGTTGTAGCTGCCCCCGGACAGGTTCACCGCCACCGGCCGATACGACGCGTTGTTCGCGCTGCGAGCTGCCGCATGGTCGTCCGCGGCGATGTAGTGGGCTTCGACGAAATACAGCGCACCAGGATTCAGGGAGGAATCGAGGTCGGTGTCATGGACCTGTAGGCGCTTGTAGATCGCGTTGCCCGTCGTTCCCTGGGATGGGTAAGGGTGCAAGTGAACGCCGGTGGTCGGGTTGACCGCGCTCTTCGGGCCGAGATTGGACTGCGAGCCATTGAGACCCGACCCGTAGGGATCCGAACAGTTTACGCCCAGGTGCGTCCCGTCCGTTTGCTCGCAGCCGCCACCGGAGCAGAGCGTGCCGTTGAGCGCGGCAAAGCCGTGCTTGAGCCAACTTTGTCCGATCTGCTCGAAACGGCTGTTGTTCAACCGAAACATGTTCTGACCGATCACCGGGTGGTTCGGATTTCCGGAGATCCAGTTCAGCCAGCAGGTCCCGACGTTGCAGGAGGTAGTGCCGATCGCGTATGAGGTGATGCCGTCGACCGTGCCGTAGCGCTGGACATTCATGATGTCGCCGACGATCACGTCGGGGTAGTCGCCGGGGGCGTCGCAGACGTTCGCGTCTTGGGCCGCAGCCAACGACGCGGCGAGCAGCAGGGCGAATCCAAGGCGGTGCGGGGTGGGCATCAGGGTCCTCCTCATCCCAGTTCTAATACGCTAAATTGGTGGACGGAGTCAAGTGCGAACCGCTCCCCGCGTCCCCAAGGCACTACGTGCAGACTCGAATCGGCGCTGGCCAGGCCGCCACCGTCGGGGTTTTGTGCCACGAGAACGTAGAAGCCTCTACCGCCCGGACGGCTTCGATTGAAACCTCAAAAATTGCGGGGTCGGGGTACTCTGGCCCTTGCGAGTGTAGGTGAGGTCTTGCACCGACAGCCCGGTGAGCTACAGACAAGTTTACGAGCTTGGCCGTCGGCTCTGTTCGCGAGGGCACATTCAATTCTTCCGCTAATGCCCGCGTATGCCTCGCCCACGCAGCGAAGAATTCGGTGGAAGTTCTGGCCATCAGCCTTCGTTGCGGTGCGTAACGGCCTCGGGCTCCGCTCCGTGAACCGAATTGCCGACTCGAGCGGGCGAGTCTTCCGTCGAAACTACGGCGCTGTCATTTCTGCGGCGATCGTCTTGCGCACGGACTCGACTCCGATCCAGCTTGGGTCGGTCCAAGCGGGCTCATCCACCGCGCCCCACACTCCCGAGGCAAGCTCCGCGCACCCGAAGACCTGGCTGCCGTGCTTCCAGTCGATCCACATGCGGCCGCCCTGCGCATGCAGCATCGCGTCGAGTCGTTCGGTCCTCGGTGAGGAGGTCACGAACTCCTCGACGAACCCTCCGCCGGCTTCCCGGCGGAGTACGACCACGTCCTGCGCCATCCCAGGGACCGTCGACGCACGTTCGTAGACCACACGGAGCGTCCCCTCGAACATGGCGACTGCGGGCCGACGTCCACCCGCCACGACCGAGACGGGTGAGGGCCACACGGAGGTCCCCGCGAGCCTGGTTACGAGTTGAACCGTTTCGAGGGGTTCCGCGATCCACCACACGACGTGGCGTGTGCCGTCAGTGTCGATGAACACACGTGGATCGAGTTCATCTGGCGCAGCCGCAGTCAGGAACTCGACTGCACTCCACGCCGTGCCCTCCCATTCCGCCATCGCAATGTCGTGATCGATCCCTGTGTTCCAGGCCCAGGTGACGACCGGGCGGTCGATTATCGGGCCGCCGCTCGTGATCCGCTCGTATACGAGTTCCGGTCGACCGTCCCCGCGAGCATGGCCCGCGGGATTGAGCACACGTTCGATCGGGATCGCGCGAAACGGCTGCCAGGCGACACCGAGAGGGTCAGCGTCTTCGATAATCGTCTGCAAAATCAGCGTGTTGATCGAGTTCTCGACGACATCGACGGAGACTTCCGCCCGACCCGTCGGAATCATCGCGGAAACCACGAGAGTCGCAGCTGCGATGAAAGAGCGGACTTTCATGATTCACTCCCTTCGTTGCCATGCCTTTCGATGACAGCGCTTCGAAACTCACGAAGCTCATCGACACCATCGAAGGGCTCGATCTGGAAGTACAGCTTTCTCAGGAACGCGACACGCTGGCGATCGCTCAGATCAGGGTCTCGTCGCTTGACGATCTGGTGGCGCAGCCACTCGCCCCGGAGAATCGCCAATTTGTGATCCAGGGGTCGTGCGATCGCAAGCGCAGCGTTCGCATGGCGCTCCGCAGCCTCTAGCCGACCCTCGCCCAGATCCAACTGACCGAGCATAGTCAACCAACTGGCTTGCAGAGCAGGGATGGATAGGTCGCGGGCGAGCCTGAGAGCCATTTCGAATTGTCCCCGTGCCGCTTTTCGATGACCCATCTCGAGCAAACACGACCCCAAATTACCTTCGATGTGGGCCAAGTGCTGCTTGTTGCTGGATTCCAGCACGAGGTTTCGGGCTTCGAGGAAGGAAGTCCGAGCCTCATGGAAGCGGTGGGCACGCCAGTGAATGACGCCGCGCTGAACCAGTGCCTTCGACCTTCGAACGGGATCCGAATCTTGTAATACCTCGACAGCACGACTTGCTGCGTCCAATGCCAGGTCTGGATTCCCTTGAAGCGAAAGCGTTGCTGCGAGAGCGACGTAGGCTTCTCCACGCAGGATAGCTGAGCCGTGCGACAGGGCGATTGCGCGCTTTGCGTAGGCTTCAGCCGCCGCGAGCGCTCCGCAGCGCCGGGAAACCGTGGAGCGAGCGATCTCGATTCTCGCGCGCTCTCGATTCTCGCGCGCTCTCGATCGTGCTTGCCGGCCGAGGCAGGCGGGTTCAGTTCCAGATGCGCAAGCATCGCATCGTAGAGCGTCAACGCTTCGCGGTAGTTACCCGACCAGAAGCAGGCCTCGGCTCGACTTCTAAGTTCTCGGCGATCGACGCCTGAAACGTCGATCAGGGTTGGCGCCGTGATGTCGGCGCGCTCCATGACCTCTGCCGGACTCAGGCGTAAGGCTTTCGCCAAGACGCGCACCGTGGTTAGCGTGGGGTCGGTCGTTCCCGACTCGATCGCTGCAATCGTCGCGCGGGATACGGGAACTTCCGATTGATGCTTCGTTTCCTCGGCGAGTTGTCGCAGCGTCAGCCTCTGCATCTCGCGCGTCTGTCGAAGGAACTCCCCCGCGGAAGAGCCGCTCACGTCCCCGTGCTGGCGTACGACAGCGTCGGCCGCCTCGACCCGTCCAGACTTCCGCCCAGGCCTGTCCAGTTTTCCGTCCACGCGCGTCCGGATAACCGGACGCAATCGACGCGGGCCCTCTTTACCGGGATCGGGCACTGGGGTACAAGCCTTTCAGGTCAGCGCTGACTGGGCGATCTTAGTGGCGGGTCGGACGGGAAGTCAACCTGGTGGTTGGCTGCCGGCGGCCCAATCGGCGGCCGCGGCGACGCGGCCGTGAAAACGGAGACTGGAATGTCACGATTCGCTTGGAAAGCGAAATTCTTGGCCGGGGTTTTGAGCCTCGGAATGGCAATGCCGGCAGCCGCAGGGGGTGAGGGTGAACTAATCTTAGTTGGAAATTGAAGCGGCTCCAACCCCTGTGCTTTGATGACGTTGAACAGACGAGATCGAACACAAGAGAAGGAGCCAGCGATGGGCAGTGTCTTACGATCGGTCAGGAAGGTCAAGAAGGTTCGCCGGTTGGGCCAGGTAGAGGTCATTCGGCGCGACGAGTACGCGGGGCTGGACTTGGACGCGAAGGTGGAACTGATTCGGAGCCTGGTACCGCTGGGCTTGATGCACGTGAGGGAGCTCCTGGACGACGAAGTTGTGGGTCTCGCCGGCGATCGATACGCGCGGAAGGTCGAATCGCGGGTGGGGCAACGCCACGGGAGCAATCCCGGGACCGTGCGTTTGGCGGGTCAACGCGTCCCGATCCGCGTTCCCAGGGTTCGATCGGAGCAAGGGACGGAGATTCCCCTGCGGTCCTACGCGGCCCTTCACGACGGTGGGGACGTGGACGAGGGTCTGTTGCGTCGGGTTCTGTACGGTATTTCTTGTCGGAACTACGAGTCTGCGGCCGAAGCGATCCCGGGAGCGATCGGCCTGTCGAGCTCGACGGTGTCGCGGAGGTTCATCGAGGCGAGCGCTGGGAAGCTGCGCCAGCTTCAGGAACGGGATCTGTCGGACGAAGACGTTGTGGCGATGGTCTTGGACGGCAAGACGTTCGCCGACACGACCTTGGTCGTGGCCCTCGGGATCACCCTTACCGGGGAAAAGCGATTCCTGGGCTTCGTCGAGACGGACACGGAAAACGAAAAGGTCTTGACCCCTTTCCTGCGTTCGCTGGGCGAACGCGGGCTGGACAGCACACGGGGTCTGCTGGTGGTGATCGACGGCGGGAAGGGTCTGAAGGCGGCGGTGCTCAAGGCGTTCCGAGGCCGAGTCGTCGTCCAGCGATGCCAGTGGCACAAGCGTGAGAACGTGGTCGGCTACCTGGCAAAGTCGGATCAGGCGACGTGGCGGACACGATTGCAACGAGCCTACGACCGTCCGGATCACGGGGAGGCGGTGGCAGCTCTGGAGAAGTTGCACGCCGAACTCGAGGAGCGGAACCAGTCGGCGGCCGGAAGCCTGGCCGAGGGATTGGAGGAGACCCTGACCCTGCATCGACTGGGTGTCTACGGGGTGCTCGGGATCTCGTTGAAGACGACCAACTGCTTGGAGTCGGTCAATGCTCTGGTCGAGGAGCGCTGCGCGAAGGTGGACAACTGGAAGAACTCGAAGCAGCGGACGCGTTGGCTGGCGACGGCGCTTGTCGACATCGAGCCGCGGCTTCGTCGCGTGCGCGGACACCGACACTTGGGGCTGTTGCGAATCGCGATCATGCGAGAGTTGAAACTCGAGCTGAAGGAGTCCGGAAGGAAGGTCGCGTAGTCGGAAAATAGGAGCCGCTGAGAAATTCAACTAGGAAAGGGCTTGACTCGCACGCCAGCCATCGAGCAGGTACTGACCCCAATCGACTTCGCCGAGTTGTTCGGGTCGCCTCCAGGGGACAATGGGATCGGTATCGCACTTGATGCGAGGCGCGTCTACGCGACCGCCGTTTCCGACTCGGGTATCGACAGCAAGCTCTATATCGGCCAGTTCCGCGATTGGATCGACGAGGGCGACATCCCTCCGACAATCAGCCAGGTGGTCGCCCCATCCACAACGGTTACCTCGGGTGACGTCATCGAATGGAGCGTCACCGCCACAGACGACGTCGCAGTGGCGTCGGTGTCGTTCTACATCGATGGGGAGCTTGTGGCGACGAAGGTCAACGCACCGTGGACGCATCGGGTCCGAGCACCCAGCGGCGCAAGTCAGATTCAGCTCCACGTGGTCGCCCGCGACTACGCGGTCCCCAGCCACGAAACCGCGACGGATCCGATCACCCTGATCATCCTCCCCGATCCTCCACCCGAGGTGACGCTGATCGAGCCCGATGGAAGTCAGATTCTCTACCGGGGTCAGACCGTCGATGTCACGGCTATGGTCTCGGATGATCTGGCTCTGACTGGAGTCACCTTGGATGCGGACTCGCTTTGGTCGGAACAGTTCCTCAGCGAGCCGTACACTGGCCGGTTTGTGATTCCGGCGGATGCGCCGATGTCGGTGGAGTTCCGTGCGACGGCGTGGGACCGGGCGCAGTCCTCGACGGACTCGGCCTTGGTCACGATTTCCGACGCCCCCCTGACCACGATCGTCGGAACCGTGACCTACAACGGCATGCCACGTTCGGCGGCTCAAGTTCAGGTGCTTGGTGTCCCACCGGCGACGACGAACGGTGCGGGTCAGTTCACGATCCCCAACGTGACCTCGTTGTACTCGCCTGTCCGTGTGAGCGCGTCGGCCCACGAGGGATTGACGCTTCTTGGCGGTGCAGCAACGGTCATCCCAGTGCCGAACGGGACGACGAATGCGGGAGCGATCGCATTGCAGGTCGTACCGAGTGAATTGGTTCACATCGCGGATACGGAGCGCTACATCGATATCGAGTTGGGCGATGTCGATCAAGACGGGGTTACGGATCTCGTCGTGCTCAGTGACTTCTACTATTCGTTTCCGAACCCTGCGCGGATAGTCCGAACAAGCCGCCATTCCGTTTTCGCCTTAAGTACGAGCCCCGGCCCAGTGTCAACGCCAAATAGAAATGTCGGGTTTCCCGCAAAGTAGAAATGTCGGGTTGACAGATTGGCATCGGGCCTCCCTCTGGGGTCTTTTCCGGGTTCCCCCCCCCGAAGGGGGGACCCACCGGGTAGAACCGCGAGG
>JANNRU010000108.1:0-2968 GCA_031401755.1 Acidobacteriota bacterium
CCTCGCGGTTCTACCCGGTGGGTCCCCCCTTCGGGGGGGGGAACCCGGAAAAGACCCCAGAGGGAGGCCCGATGCCAATCTGTCAACCCGACATTTCTACTTTGCGGGAAACCCGACATTTCTATTTGGCGTTGACACTGGACCCGGGCTCGTACCAGAGTAGAGAACGGAACGGCGGCTTATTTGGACTATCCGCCCGTCGTCAGAGACGCCGCCCTCGCCCGGCTCGAAGCTTGCGGCTACGCGGTACCGCCCAGACCAGGGCACTTTCCCGGCCGAAAACGGGCCGAAAGCGGGCTGCCGCGGTCCCGGCTTGCTTTAGTACATGGCGAGCGCTTTAATTCCCTTCGTGAAGGAAGAACAGCGCTCTCAGTATAGTGGCCGCCCCCCCGGGGGCCTCGGCGCCCAATCGCGAGCCCAGCTTTCCAAAGTATTGCGGGCCAGCGACGGGACGCTGTCGCCACGCCAAGTTGCTGAGATTCTCGACCTCCCGCCCGGCAAGGCCGCGCGCCTGTTGTCGCGCTGGGCCGCTCAGGGGTGGGTCGCCCGCGTCCGGCGCGGGCTGTATGTGCCCGTGCCGTTGGAGGGGCGGGCCGGTGATGCCGCGCTGGAGGATCCATGGCTCGTCGCCGAGCGGCTGTTCAGCCCTTGCTACATAGGCGGCTGGAGCGCCGCCGAACATTGGGGCCTCACGGAGCAGATCTTCCGTTCGACGCTGGTGCTCACGGTGCGCAAACCGCGCGATCGATCGCCCACGCTCAAGGGCGCGCGGTTCCAGCTCCGCACCGTCAATGCCCAGAGCCTGTTCGGACTGAAGGCGGTGTGGCGGGGGCGCGTGAAAGTGAGCGTGTCTGACCCCGCGCGCACGGTGGTCGACATGCTCGTCGATCCCCGCTTGGGCGGCGGACTGCGCGGCACCGTGGATACGTTCCGTGCGTTCCTCGATTCGAAGGAGTGGCGGGATGTCGCATCGCTCGTTCGGTACGCGCGCCGACTCGGGAACGGCGCCGTGATCAAGCGAATGGGATTCCTGCTCGAGACCTACGCGCCCGAGGAGGCCGAGGCGATCGCCGGATGTCGCGCGCACCTCTCCAAGGGCAACGCACGCCTCGATCCCGGTGTCCCGGCACGCCGGCTAGTGACCGCCTGGCGGCTCTGGGTGCCCGACAGTTTCGTGAAGGCGCGCCGATGATCGACCGCCAGGAAGTCATGGAGTTCGCCCAGGACTTCGGGCTCACGCCGAACGTCGTCGAGAAGGACTACGCGCTCGGCTGGTTACTGGCGGGCATCAGCCAACATCCCGAGGTCGGGCAGGCCTGGCTCTTCAAGGGCGGCACCTGTCTCAAGAAGTGCTTCTTCGAGACCTATCGGTTCTCGGAGGATCTCGATTTCACGGTGCCCGATTCAGGGCATCTCGATGACGCGTTCCTGAAGCGTGTGTTCGCCGAGGTCGCCGATTGGGCCTACGAGCGATCGGGCCTGGAGTTCCCTACAACGACTCACGTCTTCGAGCGCTACAAGAACCCGCGTGGCCGCGATTCCGTGCAGGGCAGAGTCGGGTACCGCGGACCGATGGCGCGGGAAGCCAGCATCCCGCGCATCAAGCTCGATCTCTCGGACGACGAGCGGGTGGTGCTCGCGTCGGTGCGCCGAAATGTGCACCACCCGTATTCGGATGGACCGGCGGAAGGGATCACGGTGCAAGCCTACGCGTTCGAAGAAGTGTTCGCAGAGAAGCTGCGTGCACTTGCCGAACGCCTTCGGCCGCGAGACCTCTACGATGTGACCCATCTGCATCGTCGACGCGACCTCGATCCCGATCGAGAACAGATCGTCGAGGCCCTGAGACAGAAATGCGAGTTCAAGGGCATCCCCGTGCCGACGATCGCGAGCCTGCGAGCGCACACGGGCTTGGATGAACTGCGCAACGGCTGGGAGGCGATGCTCGCGCATCAATTACCCGCGCTGCCGCCGTTCGAGGAGTTCTGGGCTGAGTTGCCGCAAGTGTTCATGTGGCTGTTGGGCGGCGAGGCGCGCCCGGATTTGTCCCGCCTGGAAGTGGCAGGCCGCGTGGAACTGGACGCCGCGTGGCGAGCACCGGCGATGGCGTCGGCTTGGCGGCGTGACTACCAAGTCGGGGCGCCGTTGGAGCTCGTCCGATTTGCGGCGGCCAATCATCTGTGTGTCGAGCTGAGCTACCGGGACGAGCGGGGGGACTTGGGGACTCGGACGATCGAGCCCTATTCGTTGCGGCGGACCAAGGCCGGAGGTCTGTTGTTGTACGCGCTTCGGCACCAAGACGCTCAACCTCGCTCCTACCGGGTCGACCGTATCCAGGGTGCCACGGTGAGCGCACAGTCATTCGTGCCGCGCTTCGCAATCGAGTTGACCGAATCAGGTCCGATCGGCGCGCCGATGGGGTCCAGGCGTGTAGTTCCCCGCCAATCTGCGAGACCCGCGCGATCGGGGGGCTTCGGGACGGGTCCGAGCTATGTCTATGAGTGCCCGTCCTGCCAGAAGAGATTTACCCGCAAGCGTATCGGTGGCATGCTCAATCCGCACAAGACGAAGGACGGCTGGCTTTGTCCCGGCCGGATCGGGAACTTGGTGGATACCCGCTACGAGTGAGAATCGGTGCTCTCGCAAATGACGAATCCACCTGTTATCGGGCACGCTAGGAAGCCCCTCGAGGAGCGTTGCGACGATGGCCTTCACTGAGTCGGTGGTCGAGGACGCAGCGCTCGCTTGGCTGGTTTCTCTGGGGTATTCGACCGCGCACGGCCCGGAGATCGCTCCTGGCGAAGCAGACGCCGAGCGCGAAGACCCAAACTACCGGGATGTGGCGCTGATAGGCCGCTTGCGTTCGGCGCTCGTGCGGCTCAACCCTGGTCTGCCGCCCGACGCTCTGGACGACGCCTACCGCAGCTCACCCGCCTGGACGCGCCGTCGCTCGTGGAGCGCAACCGCG
>JANNRU010000109.1:0-7552 GCA_031401755.1 Acidobacteriota bacterium
GAATCGCGTACCGCCGCGCGGACGGATCGGCCGAGGAGATCGTAGGACAGGTCGGTCTGGCGCAGGAAGCCTGGGGACGAACCGTAGCGACGCACTTCTTCATGCAACGTTTGACCACTCGTCGCCAGCGTGCGTTCGACCCGCACACCCAGCGCGTTCTCGATCGCCTCGGGGACGGCCTCCTCAGACCACGCCACGCGTTGAAGCAGGATCGGTGCGGACGCGTCGTTCGCAAGGCGCAGGGTTTTGGAAACAGGGCCCGCACCGCCCAAGGATTCGGCGGGTGCAGGTGCCGCGCGCCAGTCCCAGTTCGCGCCGGCCGTACCGGGTGTGCCTTCGAAGTAGTACCAAGTTTCCGTACCCGTGCCGTCGGGCCCGACCTCACGAACACGTCGCCCCAGTGAGTTGTAGACGTAGAGCGTCCTCAAGGTGCCGGTGTAGCCCGGCGGCGCGGGGGAGATGGGTGAAACCGCGTGCCGTTCTACCTTGACCACGTTGCCGAACCAGTTGTCGTCATCGCTTGTGTCGTCATTGTGGTTGGAGGTCGACTGGAGATCCGGACAGCCAAGCTCCCAGACTCCGCAGATCGTCTCCATCTCTTCGGCGTAGCCCTCGTCGAAATCGTAGTAGTAGTCCGTCCGATACGGCTGCCAGGCGGGGTCCGCGGGGTTGAACCCCCCGGGAAGACTCCCGTTCGGAAACGCTTCGGGCCCGATTACGCTTCTCACTTGTCCTGTGTAGTTCTCATAGGTGAGGTAGGTGATGCGATCCGGATCTCCCCCGCTGCCGCCGTCACAACGCTCCTTGACCCGGGAGGTGACTCGATAGGGCACCATCGCGCCACCGGCGACCCAGGTGTATTCGGTCAATTCACAGGTGCCATCCGGGAAATCCGTTCGGGTCATCACGTCGTAACCGTTGTAGGTGTAGTGGGACGTCCGAACCAAGCCGGCGGCATCCTCGACGAGTTCCGTCAGGAATCCTTTCTCATTGAACACATGCCGTTCGATGACCTGGTCTCCGCCAGCTTCTCGCCGTCTGCGGATCTCGGCTTCTGGGGGGTTGCCGGATACATGAACGTACCCGTACTCGATCTCGGCGGTGGTCGACGACGCCTCGCAATCCGTCTCCCCGAGGCACTGACGGATGACTCGGCGGTAGCTCGCGTCGTTGCCACCGGCGGGTCCCGTGGTCTGGTACACATTCCGCATCTGCTGGCGCATTCCGGCGACCCCGGTCAGCGGGTCGTGTTGCCGGTCGTCGATCCGGGTCAACAGGTGGTACCCCGACGCAGTCGTCGTGCACGGAAACGTCCCAGACGTCGGGTTCTCGTACGTATAACGCGTGTCGGGGCCGTCTGTCGGTCCGACCCACGCGCCCGTCTTGTCGTAGCCGAGCGCGGTGGGGGGTCGCCGGACCCACTCCAATTCTCCGCATTCGGTGTACTCGAACGCGACCCACCGCGTCGACGGGGTCAATCCGCTTTCGACACGCGTCAGGTGCTCGTCGTCGTAGAAGAACTTCAAAAGCGCCTGCGATCCCGATTTGACCTGCTCCAGCCGACGAACTCCCGTCGGGTCGGGGTCGAAGTAGTCGAGGTCCAGGACGGTGCCTCCGAGGCGTTGTTGCTGCATCTGCGCTTCGGGCACGGTTCCGTATCTTCTGAACAGTCGGATCGTTCCGTCGAGGCTGCGGATTTCGTAGTCCACGAACCCGTCGTTCGGGTCGATCTCAATCTTGCGGATCCGATCGATGCCCGAGGGCGGGCCGTACGGTTCCCCTTCCTCGTTGAACCAGAAATCGATGTAGCTGCCGTCGGATCGCAGCCAGCGCACGGCCGAGCCGCAGGTCGCAGAGTTGGTCCCGATACTGAAGACCAAGCGCTCGTTCCAGTTATGGGTCCAGCGATACCCGAGGTCACTCTCGAAGTCCATCCCGCTGCGGTACGTTCTCGAAAACTCGACTGGCCCTCCCTTGTCATAAACCGACAGGTCGGTCTCGTCGCGGATGAAATCGCCGTTCCACAACGAGACCCCGGTGGGGGAAATATCCGGGGAGCGCAAAACGTCCGGATTGCCGAAAGCGCGACCATAGCTCCACGTACACTCCTCAAACGGCGGGGGGGGATTTTCGGGGACGCCCCCTCTGCTCCAGTAAGGGCAGCATGGCGAGACAGGCGAAGTCGATGACGCCGGTGCGAGGTCGTAGACGAAAACCAACCCCGCGCAGAGACAAATCATCTCCTGCGGCGTCTCGTTACAGATGACGCCGTGATGGCATTGCTGCTCATCGGCCATCGCGCCATGGACCGGCTCGGCCAACGGGCTACCCTCATCGGCGGTCGCAATCACCGACTCGAATCCCGATTGCCCGTCTCCTTCCGGGCGGCCAAATCGCAGATAGCCATCGAGCCAATCGTCGCGGAACTCGCTCGGGCCCGGGTGAAACTCGTCCGTCGTCCCAATCGTCGCATCCATGCTGCGTTCGAAGGCTTCGAGCACCCGTCGCTCGGCCCGTCCCTGGACCAGCCCCGTCACCACGTCCGTCAACGCGGTCACGCCGGACTGTTGTCCCATGCCCGGTAACCGCGACCAGGTACCCAGACCGAACGGTGCTCCGATGCGCGGCAGCGCAACGCCGTAGGAGGGCAGGAGGGCCTGGCGTCCCTCGTCCGCACCGAGAACCGGGTGAACCGTCGCCGTCACCGCCGACGCACCGTCCAGTTCCGCGTAGTAGCCTCCCGCATCGCTCGCGATCCAACGGGTGTTTAATGCGTTCTCAGAGTTACGCTCTTGCGAGCCCAACACCCGACCCGCAACCAGCGGGGACCACCGATACTGCGCGGTCAGGTACGGCTCCTCGCCCAACTCGTGGCTGATGACTCCCGACAACCGTCCGTCAAATCCGTAGAGGATCTCCGCCGCCGGCTCTACCGGCGCCGTAGGCGAACGCCACAGGCGCAGCATCGCGGCGGGGTCGCCCGGCTGATCGTCCCAGGTGTAGAGCCGCTCGCGATTACCGCGCCGCGCACGAGTCAGCCGACCCGCCGCGTCACGCTCAAAGCTCGTCTCCTCGGTCGTCGCACCCAGATCCCGCAACACATTCGTCAACTGTCCAGATTCGTCATACGTGTAGTAGGCCGAGGCCGGAGCGCTCCCGCCCGAGTCCTGCACCGAACTCGGAAACCCCAGCGTATTCAAGGTCGCCACCCGCGTCAGACCCTCGATCAGATCGTCAAACAGGACCGGACGCCCTTCCGCGTCATATCCATAAGCCTCATCACCCAGTTCGTCGCCGCCCAGGTCCCACTGGTGCAAGACCAGCCGCCCCGCGGCGTCGTAGGTCCAGCTCCGGTACCGCGCTCCCGAGGCCATGCCCGCCCGATGACCGGACTGCGGGTGGTAGCTCACGCTCCAGTCGTCGTACAGATCGGAAGTCGTTGAGACCAAACGATCGAGTTCGTCGTAGAAGAAACTCCGCGTCTCGCCCCCTGGCGAAGTCAATTCAACGCGGTTTCCGTTCGCGTCGTAGTCCAACGCGATCGCGCGACTCTGCACGTCCCCGTCGTCGACCGTCGTGGTCACGCTGGTTGGACGGCCCATCAAGTCGTAGTCCCATTCCAAGGTCCCGACCCAAGCGCTACCCTCGAAGCTCGACGTGGACGAGGTCAGCCTCGAGTTCGTGTCCCACGTGAAACTCTCGACGTGCCCGCCCGGCAGAGTCCGAGTATCGAGGCGGCCCGCGCCGTCCCGCGCGAGGGTTACCTCCTGCCCTCCCGGATAGGTCAACGTCTCGACCCGACCTGCGAGGTCGCGCTCGTAACCCCACGTTCGGGTCAACGGGTCGGTCGTCGCGATCAACCGGCCCGTGCCGTCGTAGGCGTAAGTCCAGACCGATCCCGTCGGCACCGTCTTCGAGGCCAGCCTTCCCGCGGCGTCATAGCCGTAGCTCGTGATCGGATCGTCATCCCCACCTTCAAGCGTCACGGACGTCAGTCGATAACGCGCGTCCCAGCCGTAGCGGATCTGGGTCCCCGCCGGTCCCGTCAACGTGATCAGTCGGCCGGAGCTGTCATACGTCCTGGTCCAGGTCTCGTTGAGCGGGTTCGTGATCGCCGTGATCCGACCCGCCACGTCGCGCGTGTAGGTCCACTCCGCGTAGACGAGCTGGCCCTGTTCGATCCGGTCCGGGCGGCGAATCTTCGACACGTCCCCGCGCGTCGTGTACTCGAACTGGAACACCCGTCCTGTGGGATCGGTGGCCTGGGTCAGGCTGCCCAACCCGTTGTGGACGAAGCCCCACTGGAAGTCGTCGGTCGCTCCGGGTTCATTGCCTTTGGGAAGCTTCAGCGTCAACCGGTCACCGTTTGCGGCGTACGTCGAGGTCCAGCGTGCGCCGTCCGGGGTCTCTTCCTCGAGCACGAGGCCCTTGTTTGGGTCGCGCGTGAAGCTCGTCACGCCATTGTCGAGACCGGTGACCGACTGGACCCACAGCTTGGAGTGGTAGACGTACTCGATCGCGTCCGGGGACGCCCCCGGCGGTGTGTAGGTCAGCGGTCGCTGCAGCGAGTCCCAGGTCCAACTCGACGTCACCCCTTCCGGGTCGGCGTAGGTCGTCGGGTTGTTGTTCGCGTCGAACGTGAACTCGTGCGAGCCGCCTGTCGGCTCCGTGATCCGAGACGTGATCCCATTCAGCGGCAGGTAGTCGTAGACCCAGACGTCGTTGAGAGCATCCGTCAGTTGGGTCTTTGACAGGCCCGTCAAGTAGGTCACCGTCCACGCGCCCGCATCGGCCGCGAAGCTCGACACCCGGTGGCTCGTGTCGTAGCTGGCGTTGAAGTAAACCTGGCCGCCAGGATTCGTCGCCGTCGTTAGCTTGTGCTGTGGGGTGTAGGCGTAGGTCCAGTTCTGAGTCATGACATCGGTCACGGTCGTCAGGCGGCCGAGCGAGTCGTAGTTGAAATCTACCTGGCGTCCCGTCGAGTCGGTCAGACGTGTGATCCGCGTCGTCGGAAAGTTGACCTGCGGCGGCGGCACCTGAAACATCGGCCGCGTGATCGTCACCGTCGCTCCGTCCGTGTTTTGAATCCGCTTCAAGTAGCCACTCTGCCAGGTCAGGTGGATCGCGTTACCGCTCCTGTCCTCGATCCGCGTCAGACCGTAGTCCGCGCCGGCCATCACGCCGGCGTCGTAGATCCAGCGCACGCCGTCGGCACGGGTCTCGACCAGACGCGTGGGCGATTCGCGCTTGAATTTCAAGTGCTCCGAGGGCACGTGATCGGCGCGCACGTAGTTCGCGGTGCCCTGGTACAGCCACTTGATCAGGTCGCCCTCGGGTGTGGCCAGGATGTAGTTCGGGCCGTCGGCGATCAGGTAGGACGCATAGGACAGAATCCAGTTCTCACCAACGTCCTGCGTCCAGCGCGCTTCGGTCGGTCCCTTCAACGGCGGGGGTGGCAGTGAAGTCGAGAGCTTCGAGTCGTAGACCCGACCCATCGCGATCGGCATTCGGCCGGGGAGCCGAAAGTCGTCGACGCGGAAGACGAGCCCACCCGTGGTCGTGTTGACGAAGCCGTGGCGCGCGCCTTGATAAGGTGTCTGCTCGACCGGCTGCAGCGGGTACGCCGACTCCGGGACCTCGAAGCCGTACTCCGGTCGCGGGTCGACCTCGACGGCGTTCGGTGGGAGGCGAAGTTCGCGGAGGCCTTCCTCCGCGGCCCGCGCCTCCGGTGCGAAACCGGACAACAGCGCAAGGAGACCGGGCCGAAGAAATCGCTGCAGCGATGACGCTTGAAATCTGGTACGGGGTGCGGTCGTAGAGGGGGGCTTCATCTCTGGTCTCCAGGTTACGGCCGTCGCTATTCGACTGAAGGGCGAGTGCGTGGGTGGACGATCCGCGGGGGGCGGTGAGGGCGCTCGACAGCGAACAGCGAGTCGCTGAGCTGCTGCCACCGAGCCCGAACGATTGGCTTCTCGTTGCCCTCGCGCACGCCGTTCCTCCGCCGTACCACGTTTCTACACGGAACCGGGGGGCAAAGTCAACGGGTCCCGCGAAGAATCTGCGTGACAGTTGCCGCGGGGCTTAATGGCGGAAGCCATTCGTTGAAGAAATGCAGGCTCGGCCGATCGGACACGGAGGGACGACCCGCAGGCGATGCGGAGCCTTCGCCGCACGACTTGGCGGTCAGAAGCCGACAAGCGGTGCGACCTCGTCGATCCCGAGTTCGCGCAATTCTATTTCTTCAAAGATCCCGCGCTCCCAGGCCAACGCTTCTTCCTCGTCCATCCACCCCCCGCGTACGTAGACCCGCGCCAGCTTCCACGTTGGAAACAGCTCACGGTCCTCCGGGTCGGCGAGAATCGCCGCGATGCGTTCGGGGTGGGTCATCGTGACTTCAGTCATACCGCACACGTCAAGCTCCGACCAGTGCACAGGGTGAATTGGCTACGCCCCCTAGATGAACCACGCCCCCGGCTCCACGGCCACCAACACGCCACGCCCCACGGCCATGATCGCCGCGACGACGCCGTCGATGCGATCCGTGCTCTTGGCCTTGTCCGGCTTGACGTTTCCCGCGGGATCCTGACGGATCGACACGTTCGACATCATCCAGCGCAACTTGCAGCGCAGCCTGGTCGACACGAACTCGATCGTCGCGCATTGCATCGCGTCGCATCACGATGCAGCGAAACAGCGAAAGCAAATGACATGTCGCGTTTGGCTCGGAGCCGGACATCCGGCACACAATCGCCATTCGCAAGCGGCAGTTTGGGGGCCTTCCCGGCGGATACGGCAGCCAAACGGCACGTTTCAGCTTCCAAAACGCGCCTCCACTGCCCCATCGCAGGTGGCCTCGCGCTCGCCTGAGCCCACAAAACACGGGAGTTCGTGCGCATGGGCCCTCCTCGCCTCCCTGCCGCATGGCGCGATTTCCGCGAAACCGATGCCGCACCCGGGGCCAGTTGAGGCCCGGAAACGCCGCATTGCGCCCCCGAGGCCGCCCTCGATGTCCCATAAACGTACCCACGCCGAGAGCCCATGCCGCATAGACCGACACTCCGCGCGACCCGATGCCGCATCCCGAGCCTCGATCAGACCGCAACGCCGCGGATCACCGGCGCGTAGGTCGTCGCCCAAGCGTAGGTCAAAGCCAGCGAGAAGTGGTCGGTCCCCGTGCGCACGTAGCGGTACTTCTTGGCCCCCGTCTGCTCGTCCTCGTCGAGCACCTTCGCGTCCGCCGCGAGGTGCCGCGCAAATTCGTCCACGAGCGGCGTGCGACGCGGCAAGCTCACCCGTCCTTCCCGAATCGCCGCGCGTGGCGCGTCCAGTGCTTCGGTGCGGTTCATCGCCACGATCTGGGTGGCGTGGTTCCACTGCGGCCCCCCACGCTGGGCCTCGTTGAAGAAGCTCAGAAACACCCGCCCCGAGTGCCGCTTCGCAAACGATCGCGTCGAGTGCTCGGCTATGCGGGCGTCAGGAGGAAACAGCCGAACCTAAGGAGCCGGCCTTCGGCCTAATTACTGCTCGAGCCGAGGAACCGGCTCGGCCCGAG
>JANNRU010000110.1:0-3935 GCA_031401755.1 Acidobacteriota bacterium
GTCGTGCAACACGCACAACCTGTCCATCCTCGTGCAGAGCTTGGCCCTGGAGGATGGCGGACCGGACAATCTGGTGGAAGGACGGTTCGTCTGCATGCGACGATCGAACGATCTGTCGCAGGACACCAGTTTCGTTCCGTCACCCGTGGCTGGACGCCACAAGGATCCGCGGTTTGGAACTCACCACGCGCGGGACGCGTGGCACCTCTTCCAAACGATGGGTTACGACCTCAACATGTTCTCATCGGCAATCAAGCTCAATACGCAGTACATGCACACGATCTACTTCGATATTCGGGTCAAGAAGCCGACCAGCGTGGATGAGCTGATCGCACGGATGAATGCCAATGACAGGATCGCCCTGACCTACAAAGACTCGGCGAACGCCGTGTTCTCGTTCGGCCGGGATCAGGGACACTTCGGACGCATCCTCAACGTCACCGTGATCGTCCGTCCGACTCTGACAGTTCGAAACGGCACCGAGATCGTCGGCTACTGCTTCACGCCGCAGGATGGAAACTCGCTCTTGTCTTCGGTCGCCGGAGCGACCTGGTTTCTTTATCCCGAGGATTACGAACGACGGATCCAGTGCCTCAAACCGTTTTTCTTCAACGAAGTTTGACCGCTTCGGAGCTGACAGCTCTCAGGACGCCTTGATCTCACGAACAGCCTTGGCCAGCGCCGGGCCCACCTCGAAGATGTCTCCGACAATGCCGTAGTCCGCGACCTTGAAGATCGGAGCCTCCGGATCTTTGTTGATCGCCACGATTACTTTGGACGAAGACATCCCCGCGAGGTGCTGGACGGCACCCGATATTCCGCAGGCGACGTAGAGGTCCGGCGAGACAACTTTTCCGGTTTGGCCGACTTGGTGGGAATGGTCGATCCATCCGTCGTCCACGACCGCCCGTGAGGCGCCGACAGCGCCCCCCAGAGCCTCCGCAAGATCGCGAATCAGCGCGAAATTCTCCGGTCCCTTCAGCCCTCGCCCCCCGGAAACGATGATCGTCGCCTCGGCGACATCGACGTCGTTCTTTTCAGGCTGTTCGACTCGTACGGTTCTCACCTTGAAACGATCGGCGCCGATGGGCGATGAGAGCTCGCCGAGCTCTGCCGGGCGCGCCGCGTGCGGCTCCCCGAGCGGGAATGCGTTGGGCCTCAAGGTCGCGATCGCCGGCCGGGCCTGCGCGATCGAAACCCTCTCAAATGCCTTGCCCGAGTAAACCGGACGTCGACCACGCAGTCCTTCAGCGAGGCTGAATTCGATCTCGACGAGATCGGTGGCACACGCGGTACCCAAACGGGCGGCCGTTCGAGCGGCAACATCGCGCCCGAGCAATGTGCCAGGCACCAGGATCAGCGCAGCCTGCACTCGTTCCGCGGCGTGCGCCAAACACGCAGGATAGGCCTCCGGAACGTAGAGCTCGAGCGCAGGGTCCTCGATGACCAGAACACGGTCCGCGCCCCAGGGACCAAGCTCGGCGACCGTCCCTTTCGCGCCAGGCCCCAGTGCCAACACCTCGACGCGGCCCGATGCCCCTGCCAGACGTCGTGCCGTCGCTATGGCCTCGAGTGTTGGACGCTTGATTGCGCCCCCGCGACGCTCCGCAAAAACGAGCACGGTCAATTTGGACATCAAATGACCTTCGCTTCCTCTCGCAGCAACCGCGCGAGATCGGCGGCCGCCTCGGCGGCTGTCCCGCCCAGAATACGACCGCTGCGACGTGGCGACGGTAACTCGAGCGCCACGCGGACCAATCTCGGCGACTGCAACTCGCTCGGGTCTAGCCCCAGGTCGGCGAGACTTAGCACGTCCATCGGCTTCTTCTTCGCTGCCATGATCCCCTTGAGCGAGGCGTACCGCGGTTGATTCAATCCCTTGTCGCAGGAGAGTACGGCTGGTAGTCGCCCTTCAAGCACTTCAATTGCGCCTTCGATCGCGCGGCGTGCCGTGAACTGGCCGTCCGCTGCCAGATCGAGCTTGGACACGCCGGAGACGTGCGGCCAATTGAGCAGTTCGGCGAGCATCGGCCCGGTCAGCCACTCGTCGGTGCCGACGCCATACTTGCCGACGAGCGCGAGCTCCGCGCTCTCGCGCTTGGCGATCGCAGCCAGCGCACGCGCGCGAGTAAGCGCATCCGCGCTTCCAAACGCCACTTCATCGGTTAGGATCGCCCGGTCCGCGCCGATCGCCAACGCTTGTCGCAGGGAATCGCGACAGCCCGGAGCGCCCAGGGACACGACGATCACTTCGCTGGCGACCCCGGCCTCACGCAATCGAATCGCTTCTTCGAGCGCGAACTCGTCGTAAGGCGACAGAATCCACTTCACCCCGCTCTCGTCCAGCGAGCGGCCGTCCGGAGCAACTCGGATCTTCGTTTCCGTGTCCGGAACATGTTTGATACAAACCAGAACTTTCATCTGTACGTCATCCTCTGGCGATGCGACGCGTCATACCGCGTGCCGGCGGAGCAAGATCGACGCGTTCGTTCCCCCAAACCCGAAAGAATTATTCATGGCCATCCGAATCTCGAGTCGCCGCGCCTGGTTCGGGGCGCAATCCAGATCGCACTCGGGATCCGGGGTCAGCTGATTGATCGTCGGCGGGACGACGCCGTGGTGCACGGCCAAAGCGGTGATCGCCGTTTCCAGGCCTCCTGCTGCCCCCAGCAAGTGGCCGGTCATCGACTTCGTCGAACCGAAGACAAGCGTGCGCGCGTGGAGCGCGAAGACCTGTTTGACCGCGTGCGTCTCCGCTCGATCACCTGCAGGGGTAGATGTTCCGTGCGCATTGATGTAGTCGATTTCGCCCGGCTGGGCTCCAGCATCCGCCAAACACGCTCGCATCGCTCGGACCGCTCCGTTGGCGCCGGGCTCCGGAGCCGAAATGTGGAACGCATCTCCGCTGAGACCGTAGCCAGCGATCTCAGCATAGATCGTCGCGCCCCGCGCGATCGCAAGCTCACGCTCTTCAAGCAAGACGATTCCGGCGCCCTCGCTCATGACGAATCCGTCGCGTTCCGCGTCGAAGGGCCGGCTGGCGCGCTCCGGATCGTCATTTCGCGTCGACAGCGCCTTCATCGCGCAGAATCCGCCCACCGCGAGCGGCGACACGACCGCCTCGGTGCCCCCGGCGAACATGGCGTCGGCGTAACCCTCACGAATCAGTCGCATCGATTCGCCGATCGCATGGCTGCCGCTGGCACAAGCAGTCGCCACGGCGAGGTTGGGTCCTTTCGCTCGGAAATGGATCGAAACGTTGCCCGCCGCGAGATTGAGGATCATTCCCGGAATGAAGAAGGGAGAAACGCGCCTCGGCCCCTTTTCCAGCAATTCCTGGTGCGTTCGCTCGAGCAGCGGCAGCCCGCCAATGCCCGAGCCAATGTAGACTCCGACGCGTTCCGAGTTTCGATCGTCGATTTCGAACTTCGCGTCGTCCAAGGCTTCGCTTGACGCTGCGATCGCATAGTGACTGAACAAGTCCATCTTCCGCGCGTCCTTGCGGTCGACAAACCGTTCAATGTCGAACCCCCGCACCTCCCCCGCGATTCGCGAAGAATATTCGGTCGCGTCGAACCGAGTGATCGGCCCAATTCCGCTCCGGCCTTCGAGTAACGCCTCCCACGTGGCGGACGTCTTGAGACCGAGCGGGCTCACGAGCCCCAGCCCTGTGATCACGACCCGTCTACGCATCCTCGGTTCCGACCTCGCAGCGTCGGCTCGGGCCGGTCAGGCCTTCGCGTGTTGCTCAATATACTTGACCGCCTGCTCGACCGTGGCGATCTTTTCGGCATCCTCGTCACTGATCTCGAGTCCGAACTCCTCTTCCAGCGCCATGACCAACTCGACGACGTCGAGCGAGTCGGCACCCAGGTCATCGACGAACGACGCCTGTGATTTCACTTCTTCCGCGTCCACGCCGAGTTGCTCGACGA
>JANNRU010000111.1:0-2714 GCA_031401755.1 Acidobacteriota bacterium
CAGCAGTTCACGGGAAAGAAAGCCGAGGGATGGCGTGGCAACGCGTGACCGAAGAAACGCCCCCGAGAACTCGGGGGCGAGAAAGAAGGCTGGAAACCTAGCCGCGAGTTTCGCGTGCCTCCTTCAGGATCGCGCGGAAGGCGGCGTCGTCTTCGTTGGCGAATGCCGCGGCCACGCGTCGTACGAAGCGACTGGCTCGCGCCGGCCCGGCGGTCTCGTGGATCGCGTTACGCTCGGCCTCGGTCAGGCGGAAGGCGAACACGACCAGGTCTTCCTTGGGGGCCTTGGGCTTGGGCGCCTTGGGCTTCGACTCCTTCTTGGCACGCGGCGCCTTCGCCGTCGTTGCACCGTTCGCTGCTTTCTTCTTCGTTGCCATCGCTGTCTCCTTGGCGTGGATCACGCCTCGTCATTGTCCGGGTCGCCGCACGGCCCTCTGCCACGCCGCGAACGGACGATTGTCAATCGGAACTCGGTTTCATCGGTCACGGTTCAGCGTTCCCAGCGGTACAGGAACTCGCCTTCGACCGCGTCGGCGAGGGGCATCACGGTGAACTCGCCGTCCTCGGGCCCGTCGACGAGCACGTACATGTCTGATCGCCCGTTCGCGACCGCCGCCCGGTTACGGGCGCGCATGGCGTCGACGGCCTCGGCTTCGTTCGTGGTGGTCAGGAATCCGCCTCGCATCTCACTCCTCCACCCGGCGCTGGATCGGTCCGATCGCGTCGGCAAGCTGTCCCCATGCCTGGCGCAGCTCTTCGACGTGATCCCAGTCGGTCGAGCCTTTGCCGAACCGGGTTCGGTGGGCGTCGAGTGCCTTGGTCAGTTGCTTCATCAATCGCTGAACGTCGGTGGCCAGCTCGGCGTAGGCCTGCTCCGGCGTTCTCTTTGGCTGTTGCGTCTTGCGACGTGTCGTCATCCTCGTGGCTCCGTGCAGCGGAACGCGCTGCTTGCAGTCCCATCAGTGCGATGGATTCCGCGAGAGATCAAGCGATGAGAATGCAATTGTGGGGACGTCGCGCCCTTGCAGGATCGCCGCCAACGACGAAGGCGAACGTCAGGCGATGAAGTCTCCAAGTTCCGAAGTGCGTCGCTTCACACTGCGCGAACACGAGCAGGGCCTGACCGCGGGCTGGCGCCTGGCCGCGGGTTGGTTCGAACGCGCGAGTGGCCTGCGCTGGGCGTGGTTCGTGCGGGACGGGGAGGGAAACCATGGGTAGACGCGGACCTCCGCCCAAGCCGACGGCGCTACGCCTGCTGCAGGGCAACCCGGCCAAGCGACCGCTCAACGACGCCGAGCCGAAACCGACGAAGAGCCTCCCGCGCTGTCCGGACTGGCTTCCGGCCAATGCCAAGTCCGAATGGAAACGTGTCGCCCGGCTGCTACGCCAGCTCGGGCTCCTGACCTGTGCGGATGCCGATGCGTTGACGGTCTATTGCCAGCTCTACGCGCGCTGGCGCGCCGCGGAGGAGTTTCTCGCGAAGCACGGCGAGGTCTATCCGTTGCGCGACGACAAGGGCCAGGTCCGCTACATGCAGGCGTTCCCGCAAGTGTCGATCGCACGGCAACTCGCGCAGCTCGTGCGCTGCTACCAGCAGGAGTTCGGCTTGACACCGAGTGCCCGGAGTCGCGTGCGTGTCGAGACGCCTTCCGCGCCCAGTGCCCTGGAGCGGTTCCTTGCCCGCAAAGACGCGTAGTCCGGTCGATCGCTACGCCCAGTCGGTACTCGGCGGGAAGGTCCTGGCCGGGCCCCACGTCCGACGTGCTTGTGAACGGCATGTCCGCGATCGAAAGTCCGCGCGCGACCGGGGTCTGCGATTTGACGCCGACGCGGCACAGCATGCCCTGGACTTCTTCGAATTCTTGCGGCACTCGAAGGGGGAGTGGGCGGGCTCGACGTTTGATCTCTCCCCCTGGCAGGCCTTCATTATTGGAAGCCTGTTCGGCTGGCGGCGCCGGGATGGGCTGCGGCGGTTCCGCACGGGCTACGTGGAGGTGGCACGCAAAAACGGAAAAAGCACCCTGGCCGCGGGTCTTGGGGCCTACCTCTTTATAGGGGACGGGGAGCCGGGGGCCGAGGTCTACACCGCCGCGACCAAGCGCGACCAGGCCCGGATCGTCCACGGGGAGGCGATCCGGATGGTCCAGGCCTCGCCCGAGCTTTCGCCGCACGTCTCGGTCTTCAAGGACAACCTGTCGATCCTGGGGACCGCATCGAAGTACGAGCCCTTGGGTGCCGACGCGGACACGCTCGATGGCCTGAACGTCCATGGTGCCGTGATCGATGAAATCCACGCCCACAAAAAGCGCGACTTGTGGGACGTGTTGGAGACCGCAACGAAAGCCCGCCGTCAGCCGCTGATGCTCGGGATCACCACGGCGGGCTACGACCGGTCGAGCATCTGCTGGGAGCTGCACGAGTACTCCCGGAGAATCCTTGAAGGAGCTATCGAAGACGACAGCTGGTTCGCCTACGTCGCCTGCGCCGACGTGGCGGACGAGTGGACGGACGAGTCCACGTGGGTCAAGTCCAATCCCAACCTCGGCATCTCCGTCAAGCTCGACCAGCTACGGGAGAGTGCGAAGAAAGCCCAGGAGTCGATCGCCTATCGCAACACCTTCCTACGCCTGCACCTGAACCAGTGGACCGAGCAGCACACGGCCTGGATCCCGATGGAGGTGTGGGAGCAGAACTCGGCGCCGTTCGATCTCGCCG
>JANNRU010000112.1:0-10881 GCA_031401755.1 Acidobacteriota bacterium
CGCGAGACCGTGCGCTCGGGTCTCTCCAGGGAGGAGCTTCGCGCGACGGTCGGACCCGAGATTCCGCTCGAAGTTTGGCGCGCGATCCTCGAGGATCTCGCGCGGCGGGGCCAAGTCCGGCTGGACGGTGATCGAGTCGCCATGGCGACCCACGAGGTGCAATTGAGTCCGAACCAACAAGAGACGGCAGCGCAGCTCGAGGCCCTATTTCTCAGCGCAGCTTTGGAGCCCCCCGAGATCGCGGCGGCGCTCGCCGCGGTGAACCGCCCCGGGGCCCGGGGGGTTCTCGATTGGCTCGTCGAATCCCGCCGCCTGACGCGTATCCAGGACGGTCGATTGTTTCACAGCGTCGCGCTCGAGGATCTTCGATCTCGGATCCGCGCCCACGCCACGAGTTCGCGCAAGATCGACGTCGCTGCCTTCAAGGAACTCGCCGGGGTGACTCGGAAGTACGCGATCCCGCTACTGGAGCAGTTGGACGCCGAGCGCCTCACCCGTCGAGTCGGAAACCTACGGGAGATCCTGGTCTCGCCGGAAGCTGGGAGTGACTAGCCCGCCCGGCGTCCACGGGTCTATACTCACCCTCGATTCCCCGGTCGCGATCGGCAAACGGAGGAGTTTGCGCATGTTGCCTGTTTGCGGGTTCGGGCCGTTCGGTTTCCAGGAGTTGGCGATCATCCTGATCCTCGCGCTTCTGATGTTCGGTGGCCGACGCATCCCCGAGATCGCCCGAGGGTTGGGAGAGGGGATACGCGGATTCCGCTCGGCGCTTAAGGGTGAGGACGACCGTCGCGGCAAGCCAGGTGCCGGTGAGGATTCGGCCCCCTGACCCGCCGATCGCTCACGACGCGGCCAGGTGATCCGCGGGCTTGCGGAAGGGAACGACGACGCGGCGATGGGACGAGGCCTGGGTGAGCCTGCGGTCCAACGTGTCGAGCAGTCCCGTCAAATCGTTCGCATCGTCCGGATAGATCGCGTGCGCGGTCGCGAGCCGGATCTTTGCCGGGCTGCCGCAGGGTAGGACGAAGGGCAGCGACACCCGGTCTCGAAAGGCCGACCAGCGGACGACCAGCGCCTCCTGTGTCGCTGTGTGGGTCAGCACGACGAAGACATCGCGGCCGTAGCGCACCAGTGTTTCGTCGGCTTGGCAATGGTTCGCCATGCAGCGCGAGAGATCGACCAGCACGCGGCGCTCGCCTTCCTCACCGGCGACGGCCAGTGCCGCCTCCAACCCGTGAATCTGGAACGCGAGTAGGCCGAAAGGAGGTAGGGGCTCCATCTCATCGAGGAGGCGTCGTGTGACCGCATGCCGGAGGAAGTGTGCCGAAGGCAGGCCCGTCAGTCGGTCGGTCCATTCCGAGCCGTCTGCGCCTTCCACTCCCTTCATCAGTGGCGCGATCCGGGCTGCGATCGCCAATAGCCCCTCCCGCTCTTCGGCGCTCCATTCGCGGTGGGGCCCGTCGTAGAGCGTGAGGACTCCGAGACCTCCGGAATCGGAGAGAATCGGAGCGGCCAGGGTCGCGTCGAGTCGAGTGTCCAGTTCGCCTTCACCCCAGGCCTCAAGGTCGCCGACGATCCGCGGACCCGCCCGCGAGCCGGCCACGCAGCGCCGTTCGAGCAGCGCGCGTCCGGAAACCCGCTCCCCCACTGGAAGCTGAACCAAACGCAATCGCGATGCCGCCTCACCCCAGGCGAAGCAGGCCGCCAGGCTGTCACGGTCGTCCAATCGATAGACGACGAGACAGCGATGCGTCACAATTTTTCGAAGCCGCGCGGCAACTAGAATCAGGATGTCGTCTCGCGACGAACTCGTCACGCGAGCTTGCTCAATCGAGTCCAAGGCCAGCAGCCATTCACGCGCGCGGTACAACCGCCCGGAATCGATTCCGGACTCAGCGTCCAGGTCCCGACAATCAGTTGACGGACGGACCAGGCGTCCTTCGGAGTCACTGAGCAAGAGCGTTAGCTGCTCCACGACTCGCGGGCAAAACGCTCTCCCGGCCTCCAGGGAGATCTGGGCCACTGCTTCGACGTGGGCCTCGGGGGAGGCTCCGTCCGGCGCGTTCATGACGTAGGCGCGCGCGACAGCGAGCACCCGGGCGCCTGGTGGAATCGCATCCCCGGCCAGTCGATCCGGAAAGCCCGTGCCATCCCATCGTTCGTCAACGTGGTTCAGGATCTCCGCAACCCCGGGGTCGGGGACGGAGCTGAACTGATCGCTCGTGGGTTGCGCAGCCGGAAGGCGTAGGCCGGAGGACGTACGAACAGACCGTGAACGTTGCCTCGCCCCCAGTCTTTCGATCAGATCGTGCAAACGTGCCGCCGTCGCCAACTGTCCCTGCTCGAGTGGAACGAATCCGAGCCGAGCTCCGAGCAACACGCTGCAGTGTTCGATCCTGGTCCGCGCCGCCTCCCGTCTGGGATCGCCGGAATTCAACGAGTGAACGAGCAACGCTTCCCAAGAATGGGCGGTGGATCGGACCGCGCCGATACGGACCGATGTCCGGCGTCGCATCCGCATCTGCTCTCGGACCCGGCAGACGCAGACGGTCGCGACGAGCCCCAGTCCGACCTCCGCCGCATACCCAAGGACAACGAGCCGAGCTGCCGCGGAACCGACGCCCCCGATCAGTGCCGAGCGGATGGCGACGCGCACCATCGAGCTTCCGCGGATCGATTCAAGCGCTTTGGACTCGGTTGAGAACCACCGGACGCCGCCGACGAACCCGGTGAATGTCAGAGCTTCGACCAGCGCCGCTCCCATCGAAGTGGACATCGACGAATCGACGGCTGGAAGCAACTCAGCGAGCGCGTGATGGACGGCCAAAGCACATCCGGCCGCCGTCGCCTGGATCGACGCGCTCAACCCGAGTTGCCGCGTCAGGCGTCGACCGACGGCGCGACTCCGCAACACTCCCCGCAGGGCCATTGCAATCGCCACGATCGGAACCGCGGCTCCCGCCGCATCGAGGCGAACGAGCGCGATGGGGACGAGGAGAATCAGGTCAATGCGGCCGACGATCGGGAGGTGCCAAGGGAGAAGCGCGCAAGCCGCGACGAGGACCCACGTCACGACGACTCCTGGAGCTATCGCGATCGGAGCCGTCGAGGCCAGACCGAACACGGTGGCGACGACGAGCCCGACCGCCCACAGCGCGCAGCGCGACGGATGTGGCACGATCGTCGTCTGGACCCTGTTGACCGTTCCGGACATGACCGGCAGAGAACGTAGGTTCCGGCTCGATTCGGAACAACGCTGCCTCGCCGAGCAACCTGGAATATCGAGACAACTTCTGTTGGGGATATGTTCCCTTGAGGCTCCCTATGCCTCGCCGTATACTTAGCCTATTCGCAGGCTGCGATGGAATCCTGGGGGGCCGGATGTACCGCACGAACGAGGAAATCGCGCGACGCGTCTATCGTGCGTTGAAAACGCCCTCGGACGACAATCCACGAACCGACCCAATCCTGGCCTTTCGTTTTCGCGGGCGCAGCGATTCGATCATGATGCGCTGCAACAGACTCCCCGAGATCTCGATCAAAGGGCGGGACCAGGAACCTGGCGAGGTCAAGTTCTTCGCCTACAGCGAGTTCAAGGACTTCGCCGAAGACGAAGTGCTGTTCCGCCCTCGCGACGAGGTCGAGACGATCGAACTTTACCGCAACGGTGCCATTGAACCGCGAACTTTCACCTCGTGGAGGGAGTTCACTACATGGCTCGATTCGCTCGACGAAAGCGGCGTGCAGATCTCATTGAAACTGCCCTGCCTGGTCTACGGGGCCGTACGGAATCAATCGCCGTCAATGCAGAACTTCATCGTCGAAGCGATCAAGGCCGCCCTGAAAACCACTCCGGGCGAGTGACTGACCACCGACATCTCGCGATTCGACCGCGATATCTCCGTGTCGCCGCGGCGGGGCTGGGGCGTCTAGTCGTGGACGCAGGCGGTACGATTCCGGTCGGTACGCGCGGTTTCTTGAAAATGAGGCTTTCAGGCCAGTCCGTCGAGTCGATTGACGGGCCGTTCCTCGGAACGCTCAAGGAATCGTTCGTCCCCCGGGACGCGATAGCAAAGGCTGTCGAGGTCGGACAATGGCGCGTACTCGAACTGGACGACGGAGTTCCGAGACGTTCCCGAGGAAGTTTGCGAGATTCGTCTGCACCTGCCAGAGCTCGAGTCGTCGACGGCCGTGCGCGTGCGCGTGGCCGCTGATCCCGCAAATGTCGGAGGACCGTCTGGAGACTCAGGCCGGACTGCGCCCGTCAGCGCTCAGAGGCGATTTCGTGGGATGCCGGAAGATCCACGCCCTGGGTCGGATCGCTGAAGTCACCGATGTTGACTCCCTCATAGACCGTGACGCGGTTCCGACCGCCCTTCTTCGATTTGTAGAGCGCTTCGTCGGCGTGCTGAATCAGCTCGCTGACACTCGTGCCATCCTGAGGAAACGAGGCCACGCCCCCGCTGATCGTGACTTTTCCGCCCGGCTGGTGCTCGCCGTGGAGCAACTTCGTTTCTTCGATCGTCCGTCGCAGCTTCTCCGCTTGCGCTGTCGCCGTCTCCTGATCGGTTTCCGGCATCGCGATGATGAATTCTTCGCCGCCGTAACGGCAGGCCAGGTCGCCAGGGCGAAGGCTCGATTGGATGATCTGTGACATGTGTCGCAGCAGATCGTCGCCGGCGGGGTGGCCGTTCGTATCGTTGTAGTTCTTGAAATGGTCGATGTCGAAGATAAACAACGACAGACGCTGGGCATCTTTTTCGCAGTTTATGAGTGTCGCTGGAAGAAGCGCTTGGATGAAGTAGCGCTTGTTGAGCAGACTTGTCAAGCCGTCATGGTTGGCCATCGACCGAAGCAGGTGCATGTTGCGACAATTGACGAGGGCGAGTGACGCGAGGTTGGTCACCAGCTGAAACATCAGCTTCTCGTCACGGACGCGAATGCGCGGCGCGCCCAGGCAGATGACACCCAACACCGCTTGACTGTCGAGGGTGTGATGCAACAGGGGTCCCATGATGTCCGCCCGGAGCGATGGGTGATTCGCGGGGACGGTCGCGCCCTCGGTACGAGCACGGTTGTCCCAGTCCTCTGCCACCATGTCGATCTCGTAGTTCGCGACCCAACCGATCTTGCCCTCTCCGATTCGGATCGACTTCAGCGCCGCCGGAATCTCCTGAAATCCCTGCTGGGCCTGCAACCAGAGCTCGCCTTGGCCGTTGTCGCGCGCGGTCGAACGGACGCCGTAGAGGAGAATTTGCTCCGGTCTGAAGATCGAATTCGCCAGTTGGAGGATCAGTCGTGGGACTTCGCGGGGTTCGAGATCGTCCCGATTCAGGTCGCGAACGATGTGGGGTAGCGAAAGTGCGAGGCTGGCCACCGTATCCAACTCTTCTCTCATCCGGGCCACGACACGGTTCTGATCCTTGTTCTGGGATTCGAATCTCGTCATCTGGTGTCGCGCTTGTAGCAACTCGTTTTCATACTTGCGCTTGCCGCGCCGTCCGAGGAGAAACCCCGCGATCAGGCAGATGACCGGAAGTGCGACGCCGGACATCATCATCGGAACGATGTCGGCGCCACCGGTCGTGTCGATGATCGAAGTGTCCATGCGCTCGAAGACCCCCAGACGAATGGTTCCCAACCGGGATGTGCAAGGATCGTTCCGCCGCACGAAACGGCTCAAATCCGGGCAGGCGTGCCTGCGCCCCAGTGCCTCTGCGCCGTTGAGCGACAGTCGACCGGCCCGAGGTGACGTTGAACGGCACCAGGTTACGGAGCTGTCTCGCAGCTACAATGGCCGGCGGCGATGCTGAGGATCAACGAGATTTTTCACTCAATCCAGGGGGAGTCCACGCACTCCGGCCGGACATGTGTCTTTGTCCGGCTCACCGGTTGCAATCTGCGCTGTGGCTGGTGCGACAGCGAGTATGCGTTCCATGAGGGACGCTCGATGACGATTCCCGAAGTGGTCGAGGCGGTGGAGGGCTACCCCTGCCGGTTGGTCGAAATCACGGGCGGGGAGCCGCTGCTCCAGCCTGCGGTGATCCCGCTGATGGCGAGACTGATCGACCTGGACTACGAGGTGTTGCTCGAGACGGGCGGGAGTCTGGCGATCGATCGCGTGCCCGCCGGCGTCCAACGGATCATCGACATCAAGTGCCCTGGGAGCGGTGAGGTCGGGCGCAATCGGTGGGAGAACCTGTCCGTGCTCCGGACCGGCGACGAGTTGAAATTCGTGCTCGCCGATCGGCACGACTACGACTGGGCTCACCAAGAGATCCGTGAGCGGCGGCTCGCCGACTGGCCACTGTTGTTCTCGCCGGTCCACGGGCGCCTCGACGCGGCGGAGTTGGCTCGATGGATGATCGAGGATGACTCGCCGGCGCGAATCCAATTGCAGTTGCACAAGCTGTTGTGGCCCGGAGTCGTGCGAGGCGTATGAGCGCCGGGGCGCCCACGAATGGGGAACGGCGGGCAGTCGTGCTCCTGTCCGGGGGGTTAGACTCGGCGACGACGCTCGCGCTGGCAATTCGCGAAGGCTACACGGCTTTCGCGCTGACCGCGCGGTACGGCCAGCGCCACGCGACGGAGGTGGACTGCGCGGTCGAACAGGCCAGGCTGCTGGGCGCGCACCGGCACCTGGTTCTCGACGTGGACCTCGCAGCGATCGGGGGATCGGTGCTCACGGACCCGGCCCGTGTGGTGACTAGCTCTACGCTTGCGGGGTCCTCCCGCACGCAGATTCCCGAAACCTACGTTCCGGCGCGCAATACGATCCTACTGTCGCTCGGGCTGGGTTGGGCGGAGGTCCTGGGGGCGCGAGATCTGTTCATTGGAGTGAACGCTATCGACTATAGCGGCTACCCCGACTGTAGACCCGAGTTTCTCACCGCCTTCGAGAGGGTCGCGGCTCTGGCGACTCGCGCCGGCGTTGAAGGAGCGGAGTTCCGAATCCGGGCGCCGCTGCTCTCGTGGAACAAAGCTCGAATCGTCACTGAAGCGACAGCCCTGGGTGTCGATCTCGGCCGCACTGTTTCGTGCTATGACCCGGGATCGGGCGGCGCCCCGTGTGCGAGATGCGATGCGTGCCGCTTGCGCGAACAGGGATTCCGCGAGGCGGGTCTGGACGACCCGTCGCGTCGCTGATCGTCAGTCCGCCATCCGCCGTCGATCGTCGGCAAGCCGTCGGAGCGCAAAAATCACGGTCTGAAGATCCGCGTCTCCCCGCGCCCGCTCGGTTTGTTCCGCCAGCCGGTCGAGCGCGTCGGCATCGGTCCAAGCGCGCTCTTGAATCGTTTGCGCCATGCGATTAAATGCGAATTCGATTTCGCGCAGGTTGTCGCCACGGCGCAAGCGCACTCGGGTCGCGAGTCGGCCGTTCTCGATCTCGGCCAGCCGTCGGCTGAGGTTGAGCGCAGCGCCGGCCGTGCGATGCGTTTCGAGAACCGTCACCGTGAAGACGCCGACCAGAAAGACCAACGAGGCGGCTGCGATCAAGGCCAGTTCCACTCGATCTTGCGCCCGCAGCATCGCCTCTAGCTGAGGGACCTGTCCCGCGATGCGCGACGTCGACTGACCGCGGAGCATCCAAGCCGTCAGGTTCAGCATGGACAACAGCAGGAATGCGACTCCCGTGGCCATCAGCCCGGCCCGGATCTGGAACCGTCGATCGACGAGGAAATTGCGGCGATGGCCGAGGAGGGCCAGCCGAGTCGGGACGGTTCCGGGCTCGACGCCCGCCTGTGTGCTCGGGCGGGGCGCCGCGGAATGGTCGGTGTTTGTCACCACTTCGATTGCGAATGTAGGGCGCGAGCCGCGGCTCGGGCAAACCGTCCGATTGCCCGGCTCGCCGGTCGGGTCTAGGATGCTGTCGGCCGAGGAGGCCTCGCGGAGGACCGATGGAGCAGAAAATCGTCGTGCACATGAGAGATGGCACGATCCACAAGGGAATCACCCAGGAGTTCGATCCCACACAGACGGTCTTTCATGTATTGCCGGCGGAGGGCGGAGGGGTTCCCGTCCGGGTCCAATTCGAGGGCATGAAAGCGATCTTCTGGGTTCGAGACTATCTCGGGAACCGCGACTTCGTGGCTCGCCGAGAGTTCGCTGAGACTGACGACGGTCGCAAGGCGATCGTGATCTTCGATGACGGTGAAGAGATCTGGGGTGCGGTGAGGAACCCGAGCGACTCGGGTGCTGGCTTTTTCTTTTACCCGGCTGACTCGAACGACAACAACGTCCGAGTTTTCGTCATCCGTTCAGCGTTGAAGGAACTTCGACTCGTTCCATGAGCTCGGATTCGGTCGCGGCAGGCGATCGGATCCGGCCTCGGGGCTGACTGATGGCCACGCCGCGAGCGGTCAAGCGCACGGGTCGCGCCGGGGTCCGTCGCCGGAAAGGTTCGCGACGTCGAAGGCGAATCGCCGGAGTCGGACTCGCTGGGCTGGTCGCAGCCAGCTTCGTCTTCGTTTACTGTTGGGTCACCGTCGGCGAGCAGTTCGAAGGACACCGGTGGCCGTTGCCAGCGCGAATCTACTCGGCGCCGATGCGGCTCGCCGAGATCGTGCCGGTCACCCGGGAGGAGATCGTCGCACGCCTGGAACGTTCGGGTTACGCGCGTTTTTCACGATCGCCGACCCGACCCGGAGGATTCCGCGAAGTCGAGGGGGGAGTAGAGATCTACTCTCGCGGCTTCGAGGCCGGCGACAGATCGGCCTCGGCGGTTTGGATGCGGGTCTCGTTCCGCGGCCGCCGGATCGTGTCCGTCGTCGACCGATCAGGACGCCCGGTTCGTTCCGCGATGCTCGAACCCGAGTTGGTCGGGACCTTTTTCGGCCCGCGGCAGGAAGAGCGCCAACCCGTTGCGATCGAGGAGGTTCCGGACTCGCTTATCCAAGCGGTCCTCGCGGCGGAAGACCTCCGTTTCTATCGCCACGCCGGCCTCGACCTGCGGGGGATCGGACGCGCGGCGTGGGCCAATTTACGCGGGGGCCAGATCCTCCAGGGCGGAAGCACGATCACCCAGCAAACGGTGAAGAACCTGTTCCTGAGCCCCGAACGAAACTGGTGGCGCAAGAGCCGCGAAGCGGTGATGGCCCTGATACTCGACGCCCGCTACCCGAAAGATCGAATCCTCGAGACCTACCTCAATGACGCCTACCTCGGACAGCGCGGCTCGGTCGCGATCTGCGGGATTCAGGCGGCTTCGCGATTCTACTTCGGGCGGGACGTGCGTCACATCGGCGTCGGCGAGAGCGCGTTGCTGGCCGGACTGATCCGTAGCCCGGGTCAGTACAACCCATTCGTTCATCCGGAGCGTGCCCGCGCACGGCGCGATCAGGTCTTGGCGGCCATGGAGCGGGCGGGTCTGCTGTCGGCCGAGGCCGCTGGCGCGGCTGGTAAGGAATCGATCGCCTTGGCGAGCGGTCGAGGCGGGTACGTCGGAGCGTCCCACGTTGTCGAGTTAGTTCGCGCGCAACTCGCGGCCCAGTTCGATCCCTCGGTGCTCCAGACGGAGGCGCTGCGGGTTTATACGAGTCTAGATACGCGCTGGCAGGCCGTCGCCGAGCGCGCGCTGCGCGATGGGCTCGAACGCCTCGAGCGAGACGAGCCCAGCCTCAAACGTCAGCGTGACAGGCGCCGGATCGACGGCGCGATCGTCGTGACTCGTCCTGAAACGGGCGAGATACTCGCGCTGGTGGGTGGCCGTGATTTCACGAAAAGCCAGTTCAATCGCGTCACTCAGGCCCGCCGGCAACCTGGCTCCTGCTTCAAGCCGTTCGTGTTCGCTGCGGCCTTCGAGGCCGCTGGCGATGATCCGGTCCTGACCCCGGCGAGTCTGCTCGAAGACCAGCCGATCCGACTTCGCTCCGGCGGCAAGGTCTGGGAACCGAAAAACTTCGACGGCGAGTTTCGCGGGCCGGTGACGGTGCGTCGGGCCTTGGTCGAATCGTTGAACGTCCCGACCGTGCGCGCCGCGATGGACGTGGGGCTCGACCGCGTGGTCGACCTCGCTCACGGTGCTGGAATCGAGTCGCCGCTGCCCGAATTCCCATCGACGGCGCTGGGCGCGACGGAGGTGACTCCGCTGGAATTGGCAGCAGCCTACGGGACCTTCGCCAACGGCGGCATGCGCCGGGTCCCTTGGCTCATTCGCGACGTGATCGGGCAAGACGGTCGATCGCTCGGAAGCGATCGACCATCGGGCCGGCGAGCGATGAGCGCGGCCACGGCCTTTCTCGTCAACGACATTCTCCGCGAAGTCCTGGAGAGCGGCACGGCCAGGTCGGCCGGCGCGCTCGGCTACGACGGGATCGCCGCCGGCAAGACGGGAACGACCGATGATATGCGCGATGCCTGGTTCGTTGGCTATTCGCGACGGACGCTCGCGCTGGTCTGGGTTGGTTTCGACGACAACGCGCAGATGGGGTTGACCGGCGCGCGCGCCGCCTTGCCGATCTGGGTCGCGACGATGGTTGGCGGCGAGGCCGGCACCACGGCCGCGCAGTTCAACGTTCCGGGATCGATCGTTCGACGAGAGATCTGTCCCGAAACAGGAGAACTCGCGACTTCGGCATGCCCCGATTCTCGAGAAGAGGTCTTCTCGGAGGGATCCGAGCCGACTCGCGCCTGCTCCACCCACGGAGGGACGTTCCGCAGATGGTTCGAGCGGCTGTTCCGTCCCGATCAGCCGCAAAATCTTCCGGTGGTTCAGCTCTCGTCGCCGTCGTAGCGCGATTTCAACGCATCGATCACGGATGCATCGGCTAGAGTCGACGTATCCCCGAGCGTGCGCCCCTCGGCGACATCCCTGAGCAATCGGCGCATGATCTTCCCGGAGCGCGTCTTCGGCAACTCTGGTGTGAAGACGATGTTCGCCGG
>JANNRU010000113.1:0-28273 GCA_031401755.1 Acidobacteriota bacterium
GGAATTGATCCCCTGGCGATTCTCGGTGCTGATTCGACTCGTTCGCAGCGGAGAAGTCGTTACAGAGAAATGCATCGACTCCTCGCAGATGGCTCAAAACGTAACTGTCTACTCGCATACTGTGGCAACGAGTACACAAACTTTGCCCATCCCACTGCCTCCCGCGCTTGTCCCGGTGAAGGACAGCGACCCGCCCGAGTTCACGCTGACTCAAGGTGACACCATTTCTCGTTTCCGTATCGACAACCCGCGAATCATCTCTCCGGTCAACCCGATCGCGACCCGATCGGCACTCAACCACATCGCCAGGGCCCTGAATAGTTCCGATGGAGCGTGTGCCGCGATCACGTTCGACCCGGGCTTGCCATCGTTCGGCATCGGCTCGACTCCATGCGGCCAGACCGAGGTCGGTCCCGCTGGCGAGCGACTGCAGCCTTTCCAGATCTCGCTGGAACCCGGCGATACGATTACGATCGATGTTCGGCGTGACAACGGTTTTAACGAACTCGGACTCCCGTTGGACATCCAGCCCATGCTGACCGGTGTCGTTACCATAGACGGTCAACCCGCGGCCGGGATCGTCGGCACGACACGAACTACGAGCGAGCCGAACTCCGGCTTCTCGTTCTTTTACACGCGACGCTGAACCGGCACGTCACCGACCTCGAGGGGAAAGATGACCTACCGCGTCCTCGGAAGCTGGATGTTCGCCATCGTACTGGTCACCGGTCCCGTCTCAGGGGCCGAGGAGACCGAACCACCGGACGTTGAATCGAAACCGTCCTCCGAGGAGGCCGCTGTTCCACCCGCCGAAGATGCCGGGACACCCGAGACTCTCCCTGAGTGTAGGATCCGCGTCGATTTGGAAGCCTGGGTGCCCCAAGCCTCCGGACTCGATCAGTTGGGCGCGACGCGACTGGCGGATGACGGCAATCCCTTCGGCACCAGCTTGCTGACCCCGGAATACAGCACGAAGGTCGAGGGACGGTTCCGGCTCGACTATCAGCTGCCGAATGATCTCGGCGCGCTCGGTTTCTCCTACCAAAAACACGCGGATGAAGCGCTTCTTCGGGAGAGCGAGCCCAGTAACTTTATTTTCGGCGAGATCGCGGTCAACCCTGCGCTCGCCGGACTGTTCGATGGATCTTCCCGCGCCGGCCTCGCCGACGCGTTCGACGTGAATGCGAAATCGGCTCTTCGAGACGTTAGTTTCACGTTCCGACGCGAGCTGTTTGGCGACCGCCGCGTCAAGTCGCAGTGGCACGTCGACTGGCGGCGAGTCAAGCACACGCGCGAGGACAGAGTCAGCTACTACGCATTGGCCCCAGTTCCGCCGGTGCCGGTGAATCCGAACCCGCTGATCGCTCGCCCGGATTTACTTCCCGAAGCCGACCGTGCCCTGATCGCCTCGGCGTTCAACGGTCGCGGCCCCGGAGTCGGACTTGATGTACAGATCCCGCTCTGGCAGGACAAGTTTTTGTTCGAAGGCGGCGCGAGCGTCGCGCTGCTGCGCGGAGATATGGATTCGGAATCTCGCTCGGTCACTTGGGCCTACGTATTGGATGTTCCCGACAACTGGGGAGTTCCGGAGGGGATCGTCAAAGCGCCGTTCGCGGAGTTCGAAGGCACGGTCATACCCCCGGGTGTAACCGAGAGCTTCCCACTAGTCAACTACATCCAGCAGGTGCCGTTGTCGATCGGCGTCGCCTCAGGCGGACAGTCCGCCTCCGCGCAAGCCTGGGACGGTTATCTGGGCTTTCGGTGGCATGCGTTGAATAGCTTGGAGGTCTACGCGGGGATTCGCGGCGCTCGGTACGCTGACGTGGCTCGAGAGTTACGCCCGCAGATCAGCGCCGTGTCCGTCGAGTCGAACGGCACACTCTCGGCCAATCTGCAAACAATTTCCGAAACGGACCGGTCCTTGACCCTCGAGGGCCTTTACATCGGGCTGACCTACCGGTTCTGGTGAGACGCGGCTCCGGAAACATCGCTGCATGGCCGATTCAGATGACACTCAAAGACCAGATTCATGAGATCCTCGGCCGAATCCCCTACCCCGGCTTCCGAAAGAGCATCGTCGACGCTGGAGTCGTACGGTCGGTAGCGCTCGTCGAGGACGGGATTGTCCAACTCGAGCTCGCCTTCGGAGTCGGCACGCCTGCTGCCGATGAACAGGCGGTACGGGAGGCGATCAGAGTTGCCGTAGATCCGCTTCCCGGTGTGCGCCAGATCGCGTTCCGAGCGGCGCCGCGTATCGGCGGCGCGCCGTCGCTCAAACTTGCCGGCGAGCGAACCTCCCCCGCTACGAGCGGCTCACTCGATGCGGGGCTTGTGCCGGAGGTTCGAAGCATCCTGGCGGTCGCATCCGGCAAGGGTGGGGTCGGCAAATCAACCGTTGCGGTCAATCTCGCGATCGCCCTCGCCCGTGCGGGTCAGCGAGTCGGGCTATTGGATGCCGACATCTACGGACCGTCGATTCCGATCATGACCGGCCTCGCCGGCCCCCCGCAGTTGGCCGCGACGGGACGTTTGGCACCATTCGAACGGTTCGGGCTTCGAGTGATGTCCCTCGGTTTCCTCGTCGACCCGCAGTCGGCGGTCATCTGGCGCGGACCGCTGGTGATGAAGGCGGTCGAACAACTCCTAAGGGATGTCGATTGGGGAACGCTGGATATTCTCGTCGTCGACATGCCCCCCGGGACCGGTGATGTCCAACTGACGCTCAGTCAGCGCGTGCGACTCGCGGGGGCTTTGATCGTGACCACGCCGCAAGATGTCGCGTTGGCCGACGCCATCAAGGCTGTGGCGATGTTCCGTCGTGTCGAGGTGCCCATCCTGGGCATCGTCGAGAACATGAGCTATTTCCGTTGCCCGCATTGCGACGAACGGACCGCGATCTTCGGCAGCGGGGGCGGGCGACGCGAGGCCGAGAGACTGGGCGTCCCCTTCTTCGGCGAGATCCCGCTCGATCCGGCGATCCGTATGGGCGGCGACCTGGGCGAGCCGGTCGTGGCTGCGGTCCCGGAGGGTCCCGAGAGTCTGGCGTTTGGCGAGATCGCGAAAAAAATCATCGCGGTCTTGGGTCCCCCTGCGGCCCCGGCCGAAGATCCCGCGTCGCAGACGGGAACGATCTTCGAACGTTTCCGGCGCAGCTTTGGCCGAACCTGAGAGTCGGCGCGATCCCTGCCGGGGCCGTATAATGCGGTGGCGCGAGAAAGAGAGTCACTACGCGCCGAAAGAACCTCGATGAGCCAATTTCGCTTCGCCGACCTCCTAGTGGTCTTGATCCTGTTGACCGGCACGCCAATCCATTCCGCCGAAACAAGCGTCGCACCGGCTGAGGATCCGCAGATGATTCTGGCCCGCGCTCGAGCCGCAGCAGGCTCAATCGAAGAACAAGCGCTGTCCTTGGCCAGGATTGCCTGGCCGGCAGAGTCCGTCAGCGTTGATCACGATTTGCGCGCGCGCGCGCGTCAAGAACTCGAGAATTACGGCGAAGATGCCTGGCCCGCGCTGCGAGTGCAACTGCGCCTCGCCCCCCCCGTCCTCCGCGCGGATATCGCTGCCGCGATCGTCGGCGCCCGGCGCCGGCATCGACATGGCCTGCCGCCTGAGTTTCTGTCCGCGCTCGAGGACGCGTTATGGGCGGGTACACCCGATGCGCAACGAATCGCGATGAAGGAACTATCCCGCTACCGTTATCCTCCAGCACTCCTTCCGATCGTGGATGCAGCCCAAGCAGACCCGCGCCTCCAGCGGCCGGCAATCCTGGCGCTTGGACGAATGAACGACGACCGCGCCGCGGCGTTTCTCGGCGAGTTCCTCGACCGCGGGCCCGATATCGAGCGACGCCTCGCCGCCCAATCGCTGGCACAAATCGGGGGGCGTTCACTCGACGTGCTGCGCCTGGCGACACGCTCGGCGACGAAGGCCGTGCGAACCGAAGCGGTCCGAGCGCTCGTTCCCATCGCCGGGCTGGACGATCTGACCGTGCTTCACGAGTTCGTGGGCCAGCACCCCGACGACGGTACGGAAGTCGTGAACCCGGCGCGAGACCGGGTGATGTTCCTTGAGAGCTTGCTCGAAGCACAACAGAGTCAAGCGACGGTCCCCGGGCCGAACTGAACCCGTCAACCGGTCAGCGAATCGCCTCGCGCCCGATCTCGTCGAGTTCGGCGCCAAGGGCACGCACCCCGTCCACGATCGACTTCTCGCTGGCCGCATAGGACAGCCGCAGGTACCCCCGTCCCTGAGTACCGAACGCTTCGCCGGGGATCGTGATGACCTTGCGGCGCTCGAGAACTCGCCGCGAGATCGCCAATGACTCGCCGAACCGGGACACGTCGACGAAATAGTAGAACGCACCGGAAGGACGATGGAATCGCACTCCCTCGATACGAGCGAGTTCGGCTCCCATCAATTGGTGCCGGCTCCGAAAGCGGTCGAGCATTCGGAGCTGCTCCGCGAGTCCCTTTTCGGAGAGAGCGCCCAGCGCGGCGGCCTGCGACGGTCCCGGCGCACAGGTCACGAGATACTGGTGCGCGGCGAGAATACGTTCGATCACCGACGGAGCGCCGACGGCCCAGCCGACCCGCCAGCCGGTCATGCTCGCGTCCTTGGAGAGGCCCCCGACTACAATCCCCTCCCTGGAGAGCTCGGCAGGCGATACCAGCGGCTCGTCGTAACTGAATCCGGCGTAGACCTCGTCGGACAGCCAGCCGATTCCGCGCCGCTCGAGCTGGAGGACGATTCGGGTCAGCTCCTCTCGTCGGTGGCAGGCGCCGGTCGGATTCGACGGTGCGCACAGGATCACCAATCGCGTCCGATCGCTCAGCGCCGGCTCGATTCGCTCCCAACAGACTTCGAAGCGATCCTCGTCCCGGAGCAGGTAGGGCACCGGCCGGGCGCCGACCAAGCGGGCGACGACCGGATAGGCCGGATACCCCGGGTCGGGATAGAGCAGCTCGTCTCCAGGATCGAGAAGTGCCAAGCAACTGACGAACATCGCCTCCTGCGAACCGACCGTGATGACGACCGATTCCGCCCCCATCGCGAACGGCAGATACCGTCGGGCGACCGCGGCGCGGAGGTCGGGATCTCCACCGGTGGGCGTATAGCCGGTCCGCCCTCGAGCGATGGCGGCGATCCCCGCCAGCGCAGCCTGTGGCGGAGTCGGGAGATCGGGCTGTCCAAGTCCGAGGTTGATCGCGTCCGGCGGCGCGGAGTCGAACAATCGTCGAATCAACGTTCGCTCGAGATCCGCCACTCGTTGCGCCAATCGAAGACTCATCGCAGCACCTCTTCCAGCGCCACGGCTGCCGACGTCCCATCGTCGCGGTACTTGATCACCATCGGTGCGTAGACAGAGAGCCGAAGGCGTTCGGCCATCGCACCGGCCGCGGGACGCGAACCGGGGACCACCACGGCTCCCGCGGGAATACTGAGAACGCCGTCCGCTCCGGCCCGCAACACGCGATCGCGCACCAGATCGTAGCAAGGAATCGAGCGCGTCAGCACGACGCCAGGCGCCAACACGGCGCGCGAGCCGACCCGCACTCCCTCGTAGACGCCCGCACCTCCGCCGACGAACGCATCATCCTCGACGATCACCGGCAGGGCGCCGGCCGGCTCGAGTACTCCGCCGATCTGTACCGCGGCCGAGAGATGGACGCGTCGTCCAATCTGCGCGCACGAACCCACGAGTGCGTGGCTGTCGACCATCGACCCGGGACCGACCCAAGCGCCGACGTTGACGTAGGCCGGAGGCATCACGACGACCCCATCGGCGAGGTAGACTCCGCGTCGAATTGTGGTTCCACCGGGGACCACACGCACTTCCCGGCCGGATGCTCCGACGTTCCAGGTTCCCAGACTCGCGCGATCGCGAAAATGAAACGGCGCCACGTCGACAGACACATTTTGACGGAGGCGAAAGGCGATCAGGATCCCACGCTTGACCCAGGCGTGCACGGTCCAAGTACCGTCCGCAGCTTGCGTCGCCGCGCGAACCTCGCCCTGTTCGAGCAGCGAGAATAGTTCTTCCACCGCCATGATCGCGCGATCCGGTTCGGGATCGGCCGCGGCCGAGAGCGCTTCGATCTCGGCTTCGAGATCGGCGAGTCTCACCGCCCGATTCCGCTCTGCTCGAGCGCCTGCACGACGCGCTCTCGCGTGGAGGCACTTGGCGGCCCAAGCGGAGCGCGGACCCGCGCGGATACGTGGCCGAGCCGTTCCAACGCCGTCTTGACGGGAACCGGATTGGACTCGAGGAAGTTCGCACGCATCAGCGGAAGCAGACGGTAGTGCAATTCCCTCGCACGCTGCAGGTTGGAGGCTACCACCGCTGCAACCAGAGCGGCCATTTCGGCAGGTGCTTCATTGGCGACGACCGAGATCACTCCTTCCGCGCCGAGTGCAACGGCGGGCAGGGTCAGCGAGTCGTCGCCGCTGAGTACCGCGAGTCCCGGTCCGCGCGCCGCGAGTAGGCTCGACATTTGATCGAGATCCGCCGCGGCTTCCTTGATCGCGGCGACGCCGGGAATCTCGGCCAATTCCAGCATCAATTCGACACCCAGGTTCTGGCCGGTACGACCCGGGACGTTGTAAACGACGATCGGAAGTGCGGTCGCGCGTGCCACTTCTTCGTAGTGCGCGACCATCCCGCTTCGATTGGGCTTGTTGTAATAGGGCGACACGACGAGCAGAGCGTCGGCCCCCGCCGCTGCCGCTCGACGGGCCGCCTCGACCGCCCGCCGCGTGTCGTTGCTGCCGCAGCCGGCAACGACCGGCACTCGCCCGCCGGCAGCCTCAACGACGACTTCGATCACCAGTCGATGCTCGTCATCCGACAGCGTCGCCCCCTCCCCGGTCGTCCCGCATGGGGCGAGTCCGTCGATTCCGGAATCGATCTGCCAGTCAACCAGTCGTCGAAGCGCTGCGACATCCACCGCCCCATCAGCGCCGAAAGGGGTCACCAAAGCCGTGATCGCTCCCTTGAACTCGAGTTTTTTTTTGGAGTCGCGGTTCATTCCTAGTCCCCTCCCGCTAACTGGTAGCGGATCATTCGATCTCTCCACCGTCTGGCAACGGGAACTCCCGCGCAAGAATCGCCGTGACGACCTCGTCGAACCCGTGAAGCCCCCGACGTCCGACCAACCATTCCGCAGCCAGCACCGCGCCGAGCGCGAAGCCCGATCGGCCGCGGGATCGATGATGCAACTCGATCACGTCGTGCTCACCATCCCAGCCGATCTCGTGGTAGCCGGACTCCGCGCCGGCACGCGAGCTCGAAACGGAAATGGTTCTCGCGGCAGGCAGTTCGGCCCGGCGACCGCTGCTGGCGCCGCGGTACTCCGCCTGGGCGACGCCAACGATCTCTGCGAGGCGACACGCGGTCCCACTCGGCGAGTCGCGTTTGGCGCGGTGATGGCGCTCGTGAATCCATGGATCGTGCAGGCCCGTCGAGGCGAACAGGCGTGCCGCCTCGCCCACGAGTCTGCAGAAGAGTGCCATGCCTACCGAATAGTTCGGCGCGATGATCGCGCCCGCGGAAGAGCCGGCGATCGCAGCGTCTAACGCAGGCGATCGAGCCCAGCCCGTCGTGCCGCAGACGACCGCGATGCCGGCGTCGAGCGCCTGGCAGACGTTTTCCTCCGCGGCTTCGCCGCTCGTGAACTCGAACACGACCTCGGGTCCTCCGTCCGCGCGCGACGGCATCGTGCGTGGCATCCCGGTCGCAGGTCGACCGCGCACCCACATTTGACGATGCGCGCGACGCGAGGCTTCGCGCTCGATCGCCCGACCCATCCTCCCATAGCCGATGATCGCGTAGTTCACGGCGGGGCGGACTCGATGATTCGGCGGTGCAGTCCGCGTACCGCATGGCCAAGACGCGCGGCGACCAAGACGGCGGTGACGCTGGTTCGCGAGCTGCCAGCGACCAGCCAATCAGGATCCAGATCCGCCAACCATCCAATCGCCGAGCGTCTCGATCGATCGCTCTCGCCGAGCGCGTTTCCGACCAGCGCGACAAGCGCTCTGCCATCCAGAACTTCCAAGTCGCCGTTCTCCGGTAAATCCGCGAACAGATCGGCCGGAGCGTCCGGTCCGCCAACCGCCAGGCACAGCCCGCTTTCACCCGCCGAGATCAACACGGGCTCGATCCTGGCGGCCTGACAGCGCGCGAGGACTCCCGGCAGACGGTCGATCGCCCGACCTCCTGCCGCAAGGCGCATCCTGCACAATCGAAGTCCGTCACGGCTGGCCACCGAGACCGGCCGTGCCGCTCCAGCCGCGTCGGCCAGGACGAGAGTCCCACTGGCCTCGGGTCGAAGCGAATTCAGTACGCGGACCGGAATGCGTCCAGCGACCGCCGGCGCGATCGAGGCCGGGTGTAGCACCTTGGCGCCGAAGAAGGCGAGTTCAGCCGCCTCGGCGAACGAAACGTGGCTCAGCGGCCGCGCCTCGGGTACCAATCGCGGATCGGCGGTCATCAATCCGTCCACATCAGACCAGATCTGGATCTCTTCGACGCCGAGCGCGAGCCCGAGGACCGCCGCAGAAGTATCCGAACCGCCCCGCCCGAGCGTCGTCGTCTCGCCCGCCGACGTGGCCCCGATGAACCCCCCCAGGACCGGAACCCGGCCGAGTTTGACCCGGGGCAGGATTCGCTCAGCCGCACGAACGCGCACCGCTTCCAGAACGGGCTCGGCAGACGCATGTCGCGCCGACGTGATCATCACCTCGCGTGCATCGATCAGTTCGGCCTGAACCCCGCGCTCGACGAGCGCCGCGGTAATAATCGCCGCCGCCAAACTCTCGCCGCTGGCCAGGATCGCGTCGGTCGCGCGCGGCGTGCTCTCCGCCAAGACGCGGAGCGAGCGCAGACGATGGCGCAACTCGTCGAGCAGCCGTTCGACCTCCAGCGACAGCGCATGACGACGAGACGAATCCTCGATCGCCCCGGCGACCACTTGGCGATGACGGCGGTCGATCTCGGAGACGACCGGCTCGAGAGCGGCTCGGTCGCCGCGGCTCGCTGCGGCCACCGCCCGCACGAGAAGGTCGGTGATACCACCCATCGCTGAGACCACGACGACCGGGTCTCTCCGCACGGCAGTGTCGATAATCTCGGCAACGGAAAGTATCCGCTCGGCGTCGGCGACGGAGGTGCCGCCGAACTTCATCACGATCACCCGCGAACCCTCCGCGAGAGCAAGCCGCGCGCTGCGAGCAATTCCGCGTTGAGCAACGCACCGCCCGCGGCTCCGCGGACCGCATTATGCGAAAGGAGCACGAGCTTCAGTCCGAGAACGGGACACGGACGGATCCGACCGACGACGACGGCCATCCCGCCCTCGGCGTCTCGATCCAGGCGCGGCTGCGGCCGATCCGACTCGGAGCGAATCAGGATCGGCGAACTCGGCGCCGACGGCAGCGACAGCGCGCCAGTCTGACCCTTGAACGAACCGAGGACCTCGACGACCTCGGACAGCGCTGCGGGGCGCGCCAGCTCGATCGACACGGACTCCAAGTGGCCGTCGAGCGTCCCGACACGATGGCAGTGCGCCGAAACCGCGATCTCCGCACGGCGAATCACGCTGCCCTCCCGACGGCCGAGGATCTTTCCGACCTCGCTTTCGATCTTGCCTTCTTCACCGCGGATCTCGGGTATGACGTTGTCGACGAGCTCCCAGGCGCGATGCCCGTCCAGACCCGAGCCCGAGATGGCCTGCAGGGTCGCCACGATCACCTTACGGACTCCGAATCGCTCGGCAAGCGGCGCGAGAGTGACGACGAGTCCGGTCGTCGAACAGTTGGGATTCGTGACGATGTAGCCGCGGGCCGCACGCGAAGCCGACTCGATCAGTGCGAGATGATCGGAATTGACTTCGGGGACGACCAGCGGAACGCCCTCGGCCTCGCGGAACGCCGAACTGTTACTAACGACGGCGAAACCTGCCTCGGCGAAAGCCGGCTCGGTCTCGGTTGCGACGCCCGTGTCGAGCGCGGAAATTACGAAATCACAGTCGTCAAACTCGTCAACCCGGCAACGTCGCACCCGGTGCGCGCTCACTTCCCGCGGAGCGTCGGAGCCGAGCACCCAGCGGCAGCTTTCGGAGTAGGTCCGACCTGCAGAGCGCTCCGAGGCGCCCAGTCCTGAGATGGAAAACCACGGATGGCCGACGAGGCGCTCGACCAGCCTCTGTCCGACCAGCCCGGTGGCACCGAGAATGCCGACTCGGAAGGGTTCCATCGTTGTGCCTGCCGGGTTCCGCGCGTCGCGTCGCGAGACCCGATGACGATAGCATCGCGCCGCCGCCGCTGCCGTCGCGGGAGTCAAGAGCCCGTGATGGTATACTTAGCCATCTACGGCAAGCCGAATGCTGTTGGGAATCAGCCCCATGCGATTGCGATCCATGCCTTACTCGGACCCCGCGGTGGACCCGAACCCCGTGCCGGCGGGACCGAGAGAAGAAACCGACGACTTCTACTGTCTACGCTACACCGTTTGGTACGGTTCCTTCGACTGCGCCTATCGCTCCAGATTTCACACCGCTCCCGGCTGCAGGAACTGCGAACAGGGTCGATTCAACCTGAAGCGGCACGCACGGGAACTCGCGCGTGTTCGTCCGGTCGCGCTAGCCGTTGTCTGAGCGGACGAGCCCGAAGCCTTCGCGGTTCGACCCCCTGGCAACTCGCGCACTGGTTTTCGACCTCGATGGCACATTGGTCGACTCCTACTCGGCGATCGGCATCAGCCTCAATCACGCACGAGCGGGATTTGACCTCCCGCCACTAAAACTCGACGAGATCCGGCATCGCGTCGGCCGTGGTCTCGAATCGCTGATCGCTGAGACCTGCGGAACCGAGCGGGTCGAAGAAGGGGTTCGGCGATTCCGATCGCGATACGCCGAAGTTTGGCCGTCGCACACATTGGCGCTGCCGGGTGCAGCAAGGACGATCCGCGAGCTCGGCCAGCGCGGGTTTCGCCTGGCGCTGGCGAGCAACAAGCCCTCGACGTTTTCGCACTCGATCCTGGAGCGGTTGGGGATGCGCGACTGGTTCAAACTTGTCACCGGTCCCGATCGTGTCGGCTCGGCCAAGCCCGATCCGGCCATGCTCGAGTCCTGCCTGGCCGTTCTGCAAGTCGCGCCAATCGCCGCGGTCTACATCGGCGACATGGTCCTGGACGTCGAGACGGCCGCACGAGCTGGCACCGCGGTAGCGCTCGTGCCGGGTGGGTCTTCGCCGGTCGACGAGCTCAAAAACACTGGAGAGCGAGTGCTTGGCTCGATCGAGGAGTTGTTGACGCTGTTGTCGAAGCCCGGCGGATGCGGTGATTGACGCTCCAGTTCGTCGACACGAATCCGCAAGCGTTCGATCTCGAGGTTCAGTTGGTGTTCGCGTTCTTCGCAAGCGGTGGCTCCGGAGCGCGCTGAGCCCGCCGCCAGATCGAGCGTCACCAACTTGCGGGAACGCACGACCGTAGCCACACCGCGTGCCGCACGCGGGTCCGGAAGCGTCCGATCGATGTCGGCACGCAGCCCGACCGATCGTCCGTCGAGTTCGACCCAGACATCGCCGGTCGCGAACCCGGCCAGCGCCGCCGGGCCGCCCTTTTCGACCCGGGTGACCAGAATTCCACGCTCCGCGGGGGCGCCGTAGTGCCGTCGAAGCTCGGCGCCGATATCGGCGACCTCGATTCCCCACTTCAAAGACTCACCCGGACCCGCCGCGCCGGTCGCTCCAGCCGCGATCGCAGACCGCGCGATCGGCGACGGCGGAGGCGCGGGGACACGCGGTTGCGGCGCAGGCCAGGGCTCTCGGCCGGCAAGACGGATCACGCGGTCGATCGGCGTTCCGTTCCGGACGACGACGAGCCGGACCGTCTCGCCCTCCCTACGTTGGTCGAGGAGCTCCGCCACTCGTTCGCGGCCAACAACCGACTGTCCCGCAAGCTCGATGAGCACGTCCCCCACGGCGATCCCGCTGGCGTCGGCGGGCCCGCCGGAGACGACGCCAACGACTTCGACGCCGCCGTCGACGGCGTCGCTCAGGAAGACCCCGAGCCACCCAGGACGCGATTGGGCGGCCAGAAGAAGCGGAGCGAGGGCGATCAACGTGGCCCGTCGTATGAGCTGCCGTGTCATTTCAATCCCCCATTTCCCTTACCAGTTTCATCTTACGCCGCGACCGGCGCTTGGACGAGCCCCGAAAAAGCGCCCGCTTTTCAATCCACGACGGCCGCGCTATCCTTCGACTTCAATCCGGTCGGGGTGAATGTACCGACCTTGAGGGCTCCTGTAATGGAGAGACTTCTTGAATTGCGTCAAGACGGGTTGCGCGAGCTGGGTTTGGACCGGTCCCCCGTCGTTCACTGGAACCTGACGGCTCCGCGCCTCTACGAGGCGACCCTCCTTCGATCCGCGGGTCGCATTGCCGCGGGCGGGGCACTCGTCGTCGACACGACCCCGTACACCGGGCGGTCGCCGAAGGACAAGTTCGTCGTTCGCGACGCGAAGGTCGAAACCTCGGTGGCCTGGGGCGCGGTTAACCAGCCGCTCGCCGTCGAGCGCTTCGACGCCCTGCGTGATCGCATCGCCGCGCACCTCGCGCAACGCGAGCTATTCGTTGAAGACTTGGAGGCCGGCGCGGATCCGCAGCACTGCCTGGCCTTGCGTGTGGTCACCGAAGTCCCCTGGGCGGCCCTCTTCGCTCGCAACATGTTCCGGCGCATCGACTCGCCGGAGCGACTGGCGCGCCACGTCCCGCAGTTCACCGTATTGCACGCCCCGTCGTTCAAGGCCGACCCGACTCGCGACGGCACGCGCTCGGAGGCCGCCATCATCCTCGACCTCTCGCGCCGCATGGTCTTGATCGCCGGGACCAGCTACGCGGGCGAGATCAAGAAATCGATCTTTACCGCGCTCAACTATCTGTTGCCCGGCGACAACGTTCTTCCGATGCACTGCTCGGCGAACGTCGGGTCTGGTGGCGACGTCGCGCTTTTCTTCGGGCTGTCTGGCACCGGCAAGACCACGCTGTCGGCCGACCCGCGGCGTCCGTTGATCGGCGATGATGAGCACGGCTGGAGCGAACGTGGCGTCTTCAACTTCGAGGGCGGATGCTACGCGAAGGTCATTCGCCTCGACCGTGGCCACGAACCTGAGATCTGGGCGACAACGCGATGTTTCGGCACCGTGCTCGAAAATGTCGTACTGGACGACGAGACTCGCGAGCTCGATCTGAACAGCGACGCGTTGACCGAGAACACCCGGGCGGCCTATCCAATCACCCACTTGCCGAACATTGTCGGCGACGGCCGAGCCGGTCATCCCCGAAACATCCTCTTCTTGACTGCTGATGCATTCGGCGTCCTACCGCCGTTGGCCCGGCTCGAGCCCGAACAGGCGATGTACTATTTTCTCAGCGGCTACACGGCCAAGGTCGCGGGCACGGAGCGTGAGGTCCGCGAACCCCAGGCGACCTTTAGCGCGTGCTTCGGCGAGCCGTTTCTCCCGCGCCATCCGGGCGAGTATTCACGCATGCTGGGAGAGAAGATCCGCCGCCACAAGCCCGCCGTGTGGTTACTCAATACCGGTTGGACTGCTGGTCCCTACGGCATCGGCCACCGCATGTCGATCCCGCACACGCGCGCGATGATCCACGCGATCCTGGAGGACGACCTGGCATCGGCGGACTACCGAGTCGATCCGATCTTCGGGCTGCGCGTGCCGCGAGCGGTCCCGGGCGTTCCGCCGGCGGTGCTGACGCCACGGGAGACATGGTCGGATCCTCAGGCCTACGACGCGCAAGCCCAGCGTCTGGCCGAGATGTTCCGCAAGAACTTCGATCGGTACGCCGGAACGGTCGACGCGAGCATCAGGGCTGCGGCCCCCGGCGCCTGAGATCGTGATCCCGGTCAGGCTCGGCGCTTCGAGCGTACTTCGACCCTGCAGGGCGCGCCGGTGACCTGCGTCCAGTCGGAGATCGGACGACTGCGGTGCGCTCTGATCCATCAGCCCGGACCCGAGATCGACGCGATGGTCCCGGCGATGATGGAGCAACTGCTCTTCGACGACATCTTGCTCGGCGATGCCGCGCGGGACGAGCACTCACGATTTCGCCGAGTGCTTCAGCTCGCCGGTGTCGAAGTCCTGGACGCCCAGGATCTCCTGGTTGAAGCGCTCGAATCCTCGGAGGCTCGTGAATGGCTGAGCGACTGGACGCTCGGCGACCTGAGCGACCGCGAGCGGGGTACGATCGAAGCTCTTCCCGTCGCACAGTTCGCGGCGGCGCTGGTCGAGGGAGTTCGGCGTGAAGCACCACGCGCCGATTCACCGGAAGAGTTGTTTTCCATTCTTCCACTCCCGAACTGGTGCTTCCAGCGCGACCCGCAGATTCTCGTCGGGGATGGGGTGATCGTCTCGGAGATGGCGGCTCCTGCGCGCCGCCGCGAGGCGGCCTTGTCGCGGGCGATCTTGCGCCACCATCCGCGATTCCGCGAGGCGAAGATCCTCCACGACCCGGTCGCACACGGCGCCTGGTTTGCAGGCGAAGAGCCCTCGATGCTCGAGGGGGGCGATGTCCTGGTCATCTCGCCCGATATCATCGCGGTGGGCTTGTCCGAACGGACCAACCGGATCGGCCTGCGCCGGCTGGCCCGTGCGGTCAGCCGTCTGGAGCCCCGACCACGCTGGATGGTCGCCGTCGAGGTCCCCCGGAGGCGGGCCTACATGCACCTGGACACGCTGATCACCGTCGTCGATCGTGACGCCGCGTTGGTCCACTCTCCCGTGATCCTCGGTACGGGCTCCGAACGCAGCGAGGTCTTCGAATTGGACCTGCACGCCAGCGAGCCAGAATTCCGGCCGGCCGGAACCCTACTCGACTGGTTGGCCACACACGGCCAGGGATTCGAACCGATTCCGTGCGGCGGTTCCGATCCGGTGGCACAGCAGCGCGAGCAGTGGACCGATGGCGCCAACGCCTTGGCACTGGCCCCGGGAGTCATCACGCTGTTCGATCGTAACCAGGCGACGATCGAAGAACTCGATCGGCGGGGATTCCGCATCGTCGGCGCCGAGGATCTACTCTTGGGCCGCGAAGAACTGGAGCTCGATGACCCGGGCCGCGTCTGCATCCTGGTCCCCAGTCACGAGATCTCGCGCGCCAGGGGCGGACCGCACTGCCTGGTGCACCCGGTCGAGCGCGATTCGTGTTGAGCGCGCTCACGGAGCGGCAAAAAGCCTCAGGTCCGTTCCGATGCGGTCGGCCATCTCGATTGTCGCGTTTAGATCGGGGTGGCGGACGATCAAATAACCATCCGAGATCAAGGTTTGCTTCCAGTTTCTGCGGGGAGCGCCGACGGGCAGCAATTCCACGGCGACCACGCTCGGATCGTAGCGGACAAGGAGCCGCTCCAGTCCGTCGATGCGCCGGATCCGGCCCTGACCGCTGGCGCGCTTGAAGATCACGGCCGAGTTGTAGCGTCGCTCGATCGGTTGACTCAGCCGGCCGTGACAAACTGCCTCGGCCCATCCGCGGAAAACGTCAATGTTGCAAGCATAGTTCATCAACTCCGTGCTGCGGGCTCCGGGAGCGCGTGCCGCGATCTCGCCGAAGACCGGCTCCCCGTCGCGAGTCCGAAACCACTCCATGTGCGAAAAGCCGGTGAGAAACCCGAGCGCGCGCAAGACCCGTCGCCCCATCTCCATCCCGCGCTCGAGGCCGAGGGCTGTCGGCTCGCGTAGCGTCACGGTCTGCGGACTGATCCACTCGATCGTCCGCGCGATAAGCGGTCTGGGACGATACCAAGCGACGTTGTCGTAAAGAATCTGGCCATTGGCCGAGATCGTGTCGAAGGTGAACTCGTCCCCGTCGATGAACTCCTCGACCGACACGTCGGCGACGTGGCGCAGGGTCGGAAGGACTCGATCGAGATCGGCCGGACCATCGATCCGATGCGTGTCGGCCGATCCCGCGCCGGCCAGCGGCTTGATGATCAGCGGAAAACCGATCCGCGCTGCCGCTTCCCGGCACTCGGCCTCAGTCGAAGCACGGGCGTGACGCGGAGTCCGGATCCCGGCAGCGTCGAGCCTGCGCTTCATCTCTTCCTTGTCGCGGAACGGCACGGTGGCGTCGACGCTCAACCCGGGGAGCCCCAACGCCTCACGAAGCCGGGCCGCGAGAATCATTCCCGGTTCCCAGAGGCATTCGACACGGTCGAGGGGAGTCTTTCTGGCGAAGGCTCGGACGGTCTCGATGATCGCCGATTCGTCCCACAATGTCGGCACTCGGACGTAGCCGACCAATGCGGCACGAGCCTCCCGAGGCAAACCTTCGACCGGTTGCTCACCGAGCCCGATCACACGGGCTCCGACTTCGGCGAGGCCCCGCGCAAACCAAGGCATCTCCGCTGGAAAGCCCGGACTGATCATCAGCACTCTTGGGTTCGCTAGATCTCTCATGCGAGTTCCACGCGGACGATACTGACGATTTGGGCGAGTGCATGGGCCACCACGCCGGTATCTTCGTGGCGCACCACGATCCACCCCTCCCCCTCGTAACCACTGGCCCGAGACTGCCCCGCGCGCGGCACTCGAGCCTCGACGACGAGCGGGCCGAACTCGCGACGAACCGTCTCCAAACCGTGTATCGCGCGAACCCGACCCTCGCCTTGCCCACGCAGAAAGGCGATCCCTGCCGCATAGCGCCGCGGCGGCGGATCGAACCGATCGAAGACCATGAGTTTGGCCCACGCGGAGTAGAAATCGATATCGTGGGCGTAAGAGATCAATGTCGTGAACTGCGCGCCCGGCGGGCGCGCCGCGACCTCTGAGACCGCGATCGTCCCGTCACCACGCCGATACCATTCCATGTGGTACAGGCCGGTGCTCGTACCCAGAGCCTCGAGCGCCTGCACGCCGACGCGCCGGATGTCGTCGTAGCGCGGATGGTCGACCTCCCGGGGTAGAAGTACCGTCCACTGGATCCATGGATTGCGAAGAACATCGAGGGGTCCGGGAAGGTAATGGGTCAGCGAGTGCCAGACCGGACGGCCGCGGACCAAGACTGCATCGAACGAGTGCTCGTCGCCAACAATGAACTCCTCCAGCAGCAACGGTCGCTCCGGCGTCGGTCGCGAAATCGCCAAACACTGATCGAGCGCTGCGGCATCGTCGACTCGATAGGTCTCCCGCGCGCCCGCACCCGACGGCGGCTTGATCACGATTGGAAAACCGATCTCTGCGGCAGCGCGCCGCGCGGCGGCGACGTCCTCGGCCAACCGGTGGCGCGCGCAAGGAACCGCGGCCCGGCGAAGAACGTCCTTCATTCGTGCCTTGTCGCGGAAATTGCGAGCCGCTTCGACGCCCACCCCGTCGATACCGAACTCTTCGCGCACCTCGGCCAACGGAACCTGCAACTGTTCGAGCGCACCGAGCAGGCGCGAAGGCGGTCCGAGCGATACCGCCAGACGATTCACGGCCGTCGCGATCTGTCGCGGATCAAGCCCGTCGTCGATACGCCAGTGCGCCACCAATCGCTGCCGCAACGCGGGCGGCAGACGATCTGCTGGATCCTGACTGATCAGTCCCAGCCGCACCCCGTCCAGGCGCGACGTAGCATCGATGAAGCGCACCGTCGTCTCAGCGAAGAACGGGGCCACGAAAACCGTAAAACTCATGCTCACTCCGACGGGCGCCACTGTGGTAGCATTTAACGCTCCGCGGCGTCCGGAGCCAGAGACTCTACACCTGATGGCCCAGCCGTTAAAGATCGCCTTCGCCGCGGCGGAGATGGCGCCGTTGGTGAAAATCGGCGGGCTGGCCGACGTGGCGGGGGCGCTCCCCCGTCACCTCGCCGCCGCGGGTCACGATGTTCGTGCGTTCCTGCCCGCCTATTCCTCGATCGCCGCAGGCCGGGCGCCGGTTCACCCGGTGGAGTTCATCGGCACGATACCGATCACGCTCGGAACGCGAACCTATCAGGTCACGGCCAAGACGACCGAGTTGCCGGGAACAGGCTTCTGGATCTACCTGGTCGACTGTCCGGAGCTGTTCCATCGCGACCGCCCCTACACCGACGATCCCGACGAGGCCCAGCGCTTCGTCGTCTTCAGTCGGGCCGTACTCGAATTCTGCCAACGAATGGGCTGGTCACCGGATGTCGTCCACTGCAACGACTGGCATACCGCACTGATCCCCGTGATGCTGCGAGCGAACTACGCGTGGGACGGGTTGTTCCGCTCGACACGGACGCTGCTGACCCTCCACAACATCGCCTACCAAGGCGGATTTCCCGCCGCACAACTGTCCCAGCTCGGTCTGGCCGAGCACGTCCGCTGGCTCGACCAAGAGGACCTGCGAGCAGGCAGGATCAATTTTCTCCGATCAGGACTTTGGCTTGCCGACGCGATCAGCGCGGTCAGCCCGACCTATGCGCGCGAGATCCAGGGCGACGAGCTGGGAATGGGCCTCGCCCCGCTGCTGCGCGAGCGCAATGAACGTTTGGTCGGCATCCTCAACGGCGTCGACTATCAGGAATGGAGCCCGGACACCGATCGTTTTCTACCCTATCCGTACTCGATTTCGAATCTTGGCGGCAAGCGGCAGAACAAGCGCTTTGTGCTGGAGCAACTCAAGCTTGACCCCGATCCGGACGCTCCACTGGTTGGGATCATCTCCCGCTTGGTCCCGCAGAAGGGCCTCGACCTGACCTTCGACGTCCTCCCGCGAGCGCTCGAGTCCACGCCCCTGCGTTTGGCCGTGCTCGGAAGCGGAGAACGGCGCTACGAAGAGTTCTTTAGCGGCCTCGAACAACGTTTCCGCGGGCGAGTCTGCTTCTGGCGCGGCTTTAACGAAGAGTTGGCCCACCTCATCGAAGGCGCGGCCGACATGTTTCTGATGCCGTCGCGATTCGAGCCCTGCGGTCTGAACCAGATGTACAGCCTGCGTTACGGCACGATCCCGATCGTGCGCAGAACCGGCGGGCTCGCCGACAGCGTCGAGCCCTGGGTCCCGGGGCGACCGAACGGAACCGGAATAGTCTTCGACCATTTCGATTCAGCCGGATTGGCCTGGGCGCTGGGTCGCGCGTTGGCCGGGTATCGGCGACCCCACGAGTGGCGCGAGTTGATGTTGAGGGCAATGACTCGTGACTTTTCCTGGCAGCGACAGTCACGCCAGTATGTCGAGTTGTACTTGCGGATGATGCGGCTGTGAGCGATTCGGAAAGGAATAGAGATGCACGTATTGTTCGTCGAGCCGGCGTTTCCATCGAACCAGCGCGAATTCGTTCGCGCACTGCACCAGTGCGGCGCGCGGGTAACCGGAATCGGGGAGCGGCCGATCGAAGCGCTCGACGGCGAATTGCGCGGCTGGCTCCAGGGCTACGAGCGCGTCCGCTCGGTCGTCGATGAGGACGCGCTACTCGAGGTTGTTCGTCGTTGTCAGCGGCGCTCCTGGGTCGACCGCTTGGAGGCGACGGTCGAAGCCCACGTCCTCGCTGCCGCCCGGGTTCGCGAGGCCACCGGAATCCCGGGAACCAGCGTTCGGACGACCTGGTTGTGCCGTGACAAACCGGCGATGAAAGACGCCCTGCGTGAGGCTGGTGTGGCCTGCGCCCAGTCCGCCCCGGCTCGAAGTGCCGAAGAGGTACGGACGTTCGTCGAGCGCATCGGGTTCCCCGTGATCCTCAAGCCGCGCGATTCGGCCGGCGCTTCCGGGACCTTTCGAGTGACCAACCCCGCCGAACTCGAACGAGCGATCGCCGGCTCGGGCCTAGCACACGGTGGATCGGTCGCCTGCGAGGAGTTCATCGAGGGTCACGAGGGGTTCTACGACACGATGAGCGTCGGCGGCCGCCCCGTGCACGAGTTCATCTCGCACTATTTCCCTCCAGTGCTGGAGGCGATGCGCGAACGCTGGATCTCGCCGCAGTTCCTGACCACGAACCGGTTGGGCGCATCCAGCTACTCCGAGGTCCGGGAGATGGGCCAACGCGTCCACCGCACTCTCGGGATCGACACCTCGGCCACGCACATGGAGTGGTTTTTTGGGCCGCGCGGGCTGAAATTCTCGGAGATTGGCTGTCGACCGGCCGGTGTCGGCACTTGGGATGTCTACTGCGCGGCCAACGACTTCGATCTTTACCGCGAGTGGGCCCGGGGGATCATCGGGCGGCCTCCGACCGAGTTCCCCTCCCGACGCTACGCCGCGGGCCACGTCGCGCTGCGACCCGAACGGGACGGTGAGATCACCGGCTACTCGGGGGTCGACGAGGTCTACCGCGCCTTCGGACAGTGGATCTTTGCGGCCCATTTCCCGCCGGCGGGTTCGCGCACCCAGCCGATCGAGGCCGGCTACAAGGCCAACGCGTGGATTCGCCTGCGTCATCAGGACTACGACGAGGCTCGCCGCATGCTGGATATGGTCGGCCGGACGGTGCGCGTCCACGCGCGTTGACCCTTGCTGCGCTATAATTCGCGAGTCTCGTCTGCGACGGTTCGGTCTCGCGGGTACCCGCTGCGGGGCCGCACGGAGGGAATAGACTTCGACAAAGCCGTATCGGCTCAGACCTACCGCTGGACTCCCCGCGCCTCGACGCCGAACTGCCGCCCCGAGGCGCGATCATGAATTCCCGCTCTAAATTCGAAGAGCTGTTCGAATCGCGCATCCTCATCTTGGACGGCGCGATGGGGACGCTCATCCAGGCGGAGTGTCTGGATGAAGCAGCATTCCGTGGCGAGCGCTTCCGGGGCCATTCGCACGATCTGCGGGGTTGCAACGACGTATTGGTGCTGACCCAGCCAGCGCTGATCGAGCAGATCCACGACCGTTATCTCGAGGCCGGCGCGGACATCATCGAAACCGACACCTTCAATGCGACGTCGATCGCCATGGCCGATTACGGCCTGCAGGGCGCGGTCTTCGAAATCAACCGTGAGGCCGCAGCCATCGCCGTCCGGATCGCGCGTAGAGTCACCGCGAAAACCCCGGCGCGGCCGCGATTCGTCGCCGGCGCGATGGGTCCGACCAACCGGACCGCCTCGATTTCGCCCGACGTCGCCAACCCGGCTTTCCGCGCAGCAACATTCGACGATCTCGAGCGGGCCTATCGCGAGCAAGCGCTCGGACTGCTCGCCGGTGGCGTCGATCTCCTGCTTCCGGAAACCGGATTCGACACCCTGAACCTCAAGGCGGCACTCTTCGCGATCGAGTCGGCTTTCGAAGAGTGCGGACGACGTGTCCCGGTGATCGCCTCGTTCACGATCGTCGACCAAAGCGGCCGCACCCTTTCCGGCCAGACGCCCGAAGCGGTTTGGATTTCGCTATCCCACGCCAGGCTTGCCGCGGTCGGACTCAATTGCGCGCTCGGCTCGAAGCAGATGCGACCCAACCTCGAAGCACTCGCCGCGGTCGCCCCGATCCCGACCGGATGTTATCCGAACGCCGGGTTGCCCAACGCCTTCGGCGGCTACGACGAGACACCGGACGAGATGGCGCGCGTGCTGCGAGAATTCGCCGTGGAGGGCTGGCTCAACTTCGCCGGCGGTTGCTGCGGGACGACTCCCGAGCACGTCGCGGCGATTGCCGCGACGCTCGCCGATGTCGCGCCTCGACGCCCTCCGCGACCCGAGCCGCGGACCCGCCTGTCGGGCCTCGAGCCCTTCGAGTTCCGTCCGGACATTTCGTTCGTCGTGGTCGGCGAACGCACTAACGTCACCGGTTCACGGCGTTTTCTCAAAGCGGTGAAAGAAAACGACTGGGACGAGGCGATCGCCGTGGCCCGCCAACAGGTCGACGGCGGGGCCAACGTGCTCGACGTCAACATGGACGAGGGCCTGCTCGATTCGGAGGCCACGATCACCCGGTTTCTGAACCTGATAGCCGGTGAACCGGAGATCTCACGAATCCCCGCGATGATCGACAGCTCGCGCTTTTCCGTGCTCGAGGCCGGTCTCAAGTGTGTCCAGGGCAAGAGCGTCGTCAACTCGATCAGTCTTAAGGAAGGCGAGGACGAATTTCGACGCCAGGCGCGCCTGATTCGCCGCTACGGCGCCGCCGTCATCGTCATGGCCTTCGATGAAGCAGGCCAGGCGGTGACCGCCGAGCGAAAAGTCGTGATCCTCTCGCGAGCCCATCGGATCCTGACCGAGGAGGTCGGCTTCGATCCGACCGACGTGATTTTCGACCCGAACATCCTGACGGTCGCCACCGGAATCGAGGAACACGATCGCTACGCCCTGGCCTTCATCGAAGCTACCCGCGAGCTTTCGTCCCGCTTTCCGCTGGCCAAGATCTCCGGCGGCGTCAGCAATATCTCGTTTGCATTTCGTGGCAACGACACGGTACGCGAAGCGATGCACGCGGCATTTCTCTACCACGCGATCGCTGCCGGCATGGACATGGGGATCGTCAACGCCGGACAACTCGCGGTCTATGACGAGATTCCGGCCGATCTCCTGACCTGTGTCGAAGACGTCCTTTTCGCCCGTCGATCCGACGCCACCGAGCGCCTGCTCGAGTACGCCGAGAGCGTTCGCGGACGATCGACGGCGCGCGTCGAAGAGGAGCAGTCCTGGCGGCGCGGAAGCGTCCAGGAACGCCTACGTCACGCGCTGATCCACGGCGTGGTCGACGACCTCGCTCCCGATCTGGACGAGGCGCTGGCCTCGGGGATCCGGGCACTCGGCGTGATCGAAGGCCCGCTGATGGCCGGGATGAACGTGGTCGGCGACCTGTTCGGTGCAGGCAAGATGTTCCTGCCGCAAGTGGTCAAATCCGCACGGGTCATGAAACGCGCGGTAGCCCATCTTGAACCGCATCTGGCTCGTGACACCGCGGGGGGGCGGCCGTCGTTCCGGGGGCGCGTGCTCCTCGCCACGGTCAAGGGCGACGTTCACGACATCGGCAAAAACATCGTCGGGGTCGTACTCGCCTGCAACTCCTACGACATCGTCGACCTCGGAGTGATGGTGCCGGCCGATCGCATCCTGCGCGAAGCCGTCGATCGAAAGGTCGACCTGATCGGTTTGAGCGGCCTGATCACGCCGTCGCTCGACGAGATGACCCACGTCGCCGCCGAGCTCGAACGCGCGGGAATGGAAGTTCCCCTGTTGATCGGCGGTGCGACCACGAGCCGACGCCATACCGCGGTGCGAATCGCTCCGCGCTACAGCAAGCCTGTGGTCCACGTTCCTGACGCCTCACGAGCGGTTGACATCGTCGGAAAGCTGCTCGGCGCGGGAACACGCGCCGAGTTCATCGAGCGCACCCGCGTCGACCAGCAAGCAGCACGCGCCGCTTTCGCCGAACGCGAGGGCCCCCCACTGTTGACGCTTGAGGCGGCGGTGGCGCGCCGTCCGGCGTTCGACTGGAGCCCCAGCTCTGTCGCCCGGCCCGCGTTCGTCGGCGTGCGCGAGCTGGCCGAGCAGCCTCTGGACGAGTTGATCCCTTACATCGACTGGACGCCGTTCTTTCACGTCTGGGAGTTGCGCGGCGTCTATCCGCGGATTCTCGAAGACCCGACCTACGGCGCCGCCGCCCGAGAGCTTATGGCGCATGCACGAGAGATGCTGACTCGAATCACCCAAGAACGACTCCTCACCGCGCGCGGAGTCTACGGCTTCTTTCCAGCCGCAAGGAGCGACGACGACATCCTCGTGTTCGAGGACGACACGCGTCGCCACGAACGAGCTCGCATCCCCACGTTGCGCCAGCAGCGCGGTGGAGACGACGATCGGCCGCGCCTGGCCCTCGCCGATTTCGTCGCCGACCGAGCCTCCGGCCTGGACGACTGGGTTGGAGCGTTCGCGGTAACTGCCGGGCTCGGGTTGGACGAATTGGTCCGCCGGTTCGAGTCAGACCACGACGACTACCAGGCGATTTTGGCCAAGGCCCTGGCCGACCGATTGGCCGAGGCGTTTGCCGAATGGCTCCACGAGCGGGCACGACACGAGTGGTACGCCCCCGAAGAACGACTCGCTCCGGAGGTGCTGCTACGAGAAGAGTATCGCGGGATTCGGCCGGCGCCGGGGTACCCGGCCTGCCCGGATCACGTCGACAAGCGCCTGCTGTTCGACCTGCTTTGCGTTGAGCGAGCGACCGGGATCACCCTGACCGAGACCGGCGCCATGGCGCCAGCCGCGTCGATCACCGGCTTTTATTTCGGACATCCGGAGGCGCGGTACTTCGCGGTCGGACGTCTCGGCCGCGACCAGATCGAGAACTACGCGCAACGGCGTGGCCTCGATGCAGGAACTGTGGAGCGCGCAATGTGGCCCTATCTGGATTACGAGCCGCGTCCCTGACCTCGAATCACTGCCGGATTCGATCAGGTCCAGCGGAACAATTTCAAGGCCAGCGCGAACGAAACGATCGCCCAGACCCCCGCGATCCCCAGTTCTCCGGAGATCTGAGCCAGTGACGCCCCCTCTAGCATCACGGCGCGCAGGGCGTCGTTGACAGCGGTCAGTGGAAGTGCCTGGAGCACCGGCTGGACCGCCTCGGGAAAACGCGAGACCGAAAAGAAGGTTCCGGAACCGATCCACATCGGCATCATGACGAAGTTCATCAACCCGGCCACGCCCTCGATCGTTCGCGAGCGGCTCGCCACCAGCAGTCCCAAACCCGCGAAGGTCACTGCACCCAGCAGACTGGCGACGACGAAAGCGAAAATCGACCCCCGTAAGGGCACATCGAAAACGACGCGCGCGAAAACGACGAGCACACCGACTTCGATGAACAAGAACAGCAGCCGTCCCAGAATCTGAGCGAGCAAGAAGTCGCTGCGGCGCATCGGAGTGGCGACGAAGCGCCGCAGGAGCCGGCCGGCTCGCGCCTGGACAAGGTAGAAGCCGATGCCCCACATCCCGGTACCCATCAAATTCATGCCGAGCAGACCGGGGATCAGGAAGTCGATATATCGTGAACCCTTGTCGGTCATCTCGCGAGTGCTGATCGCGTGGACGTCGCCCCGTCCCGCGGCGCGCTGGAGCGCGTCATCGACCGCGAGTGCTGCCAGCCGCGCGTCGGGTCGGCTTGGATCGTACCAGTAGACCCATGGCTCCCCGGCCACGACGACCAGCGCGATTCGCCCCGCTCGCAGGTCGGCCGCCGCCTGGTCTCCGTCAATCGGCCGTGCTTCCAGACCGGGTGTCGCCGAAATCGCCTGGACGATCCAGTCCGCGCCCGGACCGCGCTCGACCCCGATCGGCAGCACGTCGGGCGCCTTCGCGCGAAAGGCGACGCCCAGCGCCAGCGCGAGCAGCAAGGGGAAGACAAAGATCCAGAACACCGCTTCCGGCTCGCGCAGAAACCCGCGGAGCTTGACGAGCACGAGCTGGAATAGGGCGCTTTGGAACATTCGCCGGAAGCCTCAGTTCTCGCGCAGGTGGCGCCCGGTCAAAGCGACAAAAACGTCCTCGAGTGTCGCGTGATGGGTGGTCAGCCGGAGCAGGTCGAGTCGCTGCACGCGTAACTCTTCGAGCAGCCGTGGAATTGCCCGATGCACCTCGCCGACGGTCATCCGCAGGACGGAGTTCTCCTGCCCGAGTTCCCGGACGCCCTCGATTCGGCGCAGCGCTTCCAGGTCGGGCGGCCGGTCGACTTCAAACTCGACCACATGCTCCGCATCCAGCGCGGCAACCAGATCCGCCGGCGGCCCCGAGGCGATGATCTTGCCGCGATCGACGATCGCCACTCGACCACAGAGCCGCTCCGCTTCTTCCATGTAGTGCGTGGTCAGCAAGATGGTTCGGCCACGTTTTTGAAACGCTTCGATCACGCCCCAGATTTGGCGCCGCGACTGCGGGTCAAGACCGGTGGTCGGCTCGTCGAGGAACAGTAATTCCGGATCGGCGACGAGCGCGCAGGCCAGCGATAGCCGTTGCTGCTGCCCCCCGGAGAGTTTGCGCACCCAGACGCGCGCCTTCTCCTCGAGTCCGACCATGGCGATGGCCTCGCGGGGGTCGAGTCCGTGGTCGTAAAAACTCCGAAACAGGGTCAGCGTCTCGAGCGCCGTCAATTTCTCCGGAAGCCGCGACTCTTGCAACTGAACGCCCAGTCGCTGTCGCAGCGCGCGGTTCCCGATACTCGGAACCCGCCCGAGAACCTCGACTTCGCCTCCGTCCGCGGGAAGCAGTCCTTCCAGGATCTCAACCGTGGTGGTCTTGCCGGCACCGTTGGGGCCGAGCAACCCGAAGCATTCGCCGACGCGAACCTCAAGGTCCAGACCGTCGACCGCGAGCAGCGCATCGTAGCGTTTCACCAGGCCTCGGCAGCGGATAGCGAATTCGGACATGGGCAACATTCTAATCCAGACGATCGAGGGAGTCCTCGTTGTGACCGGCGAGTTCGCCTGTCATCCTCACGTCGGAGGGGCGCCATGCATCGCGGAGTCCTCGGTCTCGTGCTGATCGTCGGCGGTCTGGCGCCGGTCACTCCAGAGAGTCCGTCACCCACCCCGGGACTAGTTGCCTTTACAGAGACGGTGCCGGAACGGATCGACACTTTCGAGCGGCGCCTTGCCGCGTCCTCTTGGTGCGCCACCCCGGGCAACGAGCTTGCTGCGGCGGTGATCCTGCCCACGGCGGGGGCGGAGCGCCCGATGAGCGAAATCGTCCTGTTCTCGTCGCTCGAGGATGCGCCGGAGTCGTTGACCGTCCCCGGGCTCGTACCCGACATCGCCTTGAGCCCCGCGGGCGACACGCTATACGCGATCCAAGTGCGGCCACGACCGCGCCATGATCCCGCGGTGCGCCTGATCCGTATCGAGGTCGATTCGCTTCGCGCCGAAACCTCGATAAGTTTGGGCCTCAACGCCCGAGCTCTCGCCCTCTGGCCCGCGGAGAATACTCTGCTCGTCGGTGGGGAAGATGAGGTTCGCAGCTTTACGTTGCCCGAATTTCGTAGCGGTCGCGTGTACCCGATTCGCGGCTCAACGCGTTCGCTCGCGGTCGACACCGACGGACTCCTCCTCATCGGTCAAGACGACGCGATCCTCCTCGTCGATCCGTCCCGGTCCGCCGGCCTCGAAGGGCTCGCCCCTCTCGAACGGATCGCGGTCCCATCGGCGGTCGTCGATCTATCGTCCGGCGGAGGAGGACGACTTGCGCGCGGACGCCTGCTCGACGGCACTTGGTTCGAGGTGCGCCGGGACCCCTTGAGAATCGAGGTTCGAGGATCCGCGGCGGGGCTGCTGCGAGTCGTACAAGCCTCCGAGATGCCGCAGGCGGCAGACGAGGCGCGCCGCACCGGCGCCATCGCGGTTCCGCCTCCGACGCCGGACGAACGGCTGCATGCAGTTCCGACCGCGATGCTCACCGACGGCGAATCGATCCTCGAACCGCCCGCTGCGGCAGCCTCACACCAAGTTTGGGGACGGATTGCGGGCTCTGCCCGACACGCGGCCCAGGCCTTGGCACTCCTCGGCCCTGACAGTGTCGCGCGTGAGGCGCTACGCGTCACGCTAGAGGCCGACGGGGGGTGGTTCGCGAGCGGACTCGCTCCGGGGCGCTATCGCCTCGTACCGGTCGGGATAGGCGGCCGCGCCTTGTCCTGCTCGCCTCCGTTCGCGACGATCGACGTCGGTGACGAGACACGGTCGCTGCGAGCGCCGGACTTCGAGATCCGTGGTGCGCGCTGACCGCGACGCGGTGCGGCTCGTGGTCAACCCGTCGGCTGGCGGGGGCCGCGGCGCTCGCTGGGTCGCTCGGTGCGGCCCCGACCCCGGGTTTCGAAGTTACCTGGCGGAGGGACCCGAGGCCGTCTTCGAAGAGGCGCGACGCGCCGTCCTCGAGGGGGCCGAACGGTTCATCGTCGCCGGGGGTGACGGGACTGTGCACCAGGCGATCCCGGCACTCGCCGATAGCGACTGCGCGTTGGGAATCGTTCCACTCGGAAGCGGCAACGACCTCGTTCGCGCGCTCGGGTTGCCCGCGAATCCCGTGCGTGCGCTCAGGCGGGCCCTCGACGGGCCGATCCGCAGAATCGACTTAGGGGAGACGGACGGTCGCCTGTGGGCCGGCGTGGCCGCGGTCGGCTTCGATGCCGAGGTCGCTCAGCGTGTTCGAAATCGCGAACCGACGTCCGGCGGGCGGAGTGTCTACCTGCGGGAAATCCTTTCCACGCTCCGCGAATTCTTGCCACCGCTGATTTCGTGCCGCGATGAATCGGACCGTTTTGAGGGACGGGTCATGCTCGCGGCCCTGGCAAATTCCCCTTGCTACGGCGGGGGCTTCCGCATCGCCCCGGCGGCCAAGCTCGAC
>JANNRU010000114.1:0-3471 GCA_031401755.1 Acidobacteriota bacterium
GGAGAGGCAGCGCCCAAGAACATGACGAAGTTGTACCCGAAGGACACGTACACGAGGCCGTCGCCGCTCACGGCCCGGCACTCGGCATCTCCTTGAAGGCACGCACGAACGAGTTTCGGAACCTCGGCCTGCGCGACCGACTCGCCGTCCCGGTAGCTTCCCTTCTCGACGTCCGCAGCGGCGAGTGGCGGGTTCCCGACTTCGGCAAGAAAGCGGACGGCCGCGTCGACGTACGCCGACTCCACGTCGGCGGACCACGGCTTTTCGCTGGTGACCATCCATCTGGGCATGGTCGGCATTCTCTCATCCCCTTTCGAAGGTTCCACCCGAGTTCCCTCCGCCCCGGGCGGAAGCCTGGGAGTGGCGGTTCCCAATCTCGCAGTCCGGAAATCGGACACTCCGCGTTCTCAAGGAGGAGCGCTCGGGGCTCCGAAGAGTGCGGTGGGCGCTGCTACGAAGAAATCCTCGCCCGATTGAACGCAGACTTACGAGAAATCCGCGAGGGAGCAGCGCACCGGCGGCCCACGCGGGCACACCACTTGCTCGCTTTCCTCTGAGTGCCTCGCGACATCCGCCACGTCCCGCCAGGGTCCGTTCTGGAGATCACCACTCGTTGCCACAACGAGCAGCTCCTCATGCTGCCGACGCCGCAAGTGAGGGACGCGATCCTGGGGGTTCTCGGACTCGCGTTGCGCATGTTCCCGGGCATCGAGCTCCATGCGTTCATCTTCCTGTCAAACCACTATCACCTCCTTCTGACGGCGCACGACCCGGAGACGCTTTCGCGTTTCATGTGCTTCCTCAACGGCAACATCGCGAGGAAGGTCTCCTGGCTGATCGGCCATCGCGGTCCGTTCTGGTCACGCCGATACGCGGACATTCCTGTGGTCGACGACCAGGCGCAGCTCGATCGCCTTCTCTACATCTACGAAAACGGCTGCAAAGAAGCGCTCGTTGCGAGCCCCTCGGATTGGCCCGGGCCGACCTCCGCGCGCGCGTTGGCATTCGGCGAGCGGATCGTCGGGAAGTGGGTCGACGCCACGGGCATCGCCTTGGCCAAGAAGAAGAATCGAAAAGCGAAGATCGACGAAGAGGCGTTTACTCACTACTTCCCCGTCGAGCTGACGCCGCTTCCCTGTCTACGCTCGCTGGGCGAGGAGGAGCGTCGGTCCGTCCATCGCGAAATGCTCGAGAAGGTTCGAGTGAAGTACTCCGGCCAGGCGGTGATGGGCCCCGAGGTGGTCCTCGAGCAGAACCGCTTCGACCCGCCACCGGGCGGAACGAAGCGCTCCCCGGAGCCGAAGTGCCACGCGTCGACGAAGGAGCTCTGGATCATCGCCGTGCGCGCTCACGCGGCCCTCGTGGACTTCTATCGGCACCAATCGGTGCGGATTCGCTCCCGGGAAATCCCGGTGCGCGAGCACCCTCCGCACACGCATCCGCCTCCCCTGCACTTCGACCCACGCCGGAACACGCGATCCGCCGCCATCCTGGAAACGCATCGACCGGCGGCGGACGCCTGAACGCCGCTTGCAGACGCTGGTGAAGCGCCGATGTGTCGCCGCGTGGGCACCCAAGACGACAAGGTCAGGTTCCGGAGGAAAGGACCGGGGTATTGCCTTGTCGCTTTCTTGAACCTCCGCGCGCGGGCATGCCTCAAGCGGCGCGACGTCGCGACGACACGGAGCACGGAGGACGTACCTACAGCCAGACTCGGAACTCGGGTGGAACCTCCCTTCGGAACCTCCCTTCGGGAACTCGGGTGGAACCTCCCTTCGGACGGTTACCTACGGACAGCCGTGTCAGGGTTCCTGGTACCCCGGCCCGTCGGGAACTCAACGCGAACGTGCGGTTGCCGGGGACGCGTCCATGGCGTGTTGCTTGCTCATCGGTCCCGCATGGATTTCATCCGGCTCGTTCCGCTCGTTCCGCTCGCAACGCTGACGATCGTTTGCGCCACCGCATGTGGCGGGTGGCACGGGGATCCACCGGGAGAAACCGGCGGCTGCATCCAGGCGGGGGGCGCCGTACCCGGAGCCACTCCGGAGGCTCCGCTCGACGAAATTCAGGCGGCTGTGGCGGGCTCGGCGCTCCGCATGTTCGTCACGCGAACAGCCTGGATGATCGAGCCCCCGACCGTCGGATGGACGAGCCCCGGATGCGCGAGCCTGACCGGCGGTGATCTCGACGCGGATGGCTATCCGGACGCGACGAACGGCAGCATCACGCTCGACTCCTGCCAGCGACCTGCCTACGGCGGGACTGTCGTCGCGGACGGAACGTTCGCGATTCACGATCTGGACACCGCGATCGCGTCCTTCCCTCACCAGGGGAGCGGGGCGATCTCACTCGCCCAACCAGGCCTGCCGCCGGCGACCTGGGCGGTCACGCTCGATGGCGCCCCCACGCCGGGCAAGGGCCCTCAGATGAACAGCCAGCAGCAACACACCCTGGTGTACGAGCCCGGGGGAGAGATCCTTCGCGAGGAGGCGTCGGTTCTCGCGATCTACGACGCGGCCGATCAGACATGGGATGGCGGTCTGCTCGAAGTCGGCTGGTTCTATCCGTATGGCACGTGGGGGATCGAGCTCGCCGCGAACCTCAAGACTCTGGAAATTGGCGACCTGTCGTTCGCAAACGTGGATCCCACCTGCCCCGAGCGAGTGGTGTCGGGAGAGGTTTCCGCGCGCTACCTGATCCCCACGGGTGTTTTCAGCTCGGATTGCGGTGGCGGTGAATATGCAGACGAATACGTCCTGTCGGTTTCCTGGTCGGGGTGCGGCGTCGCGACGATCAGCCACACGTACATGGGCGAGATCCTGAACTGATCAAGTACCGGCGATCGGCTGGAGTGGAGCCCGAGTGGTATTGTCGGTGCCAAGCGTGACGACTGCGACCACGCCGCCCCCGAGCGCCAGACGAACGCCCGTCCCGTCGTGGCCGCGGTGGACGCTTCGCGCGGGTGTCACGGCATTCGTCGCGGTCATCGGTCTCGGCAAGGTGCTCCGTTTCGAGGCCATCGGAGGGATCCTCCGAGGGATCATTGCAGGGCTCATTGGCCTCTGTTTCGCGCTCGCTCTCGTCAGCGGAATCGGCGCACTCCTTCATCCGCGATTGGGGCGAGGACCGCTCGTCGTGTCGATCTTCCTGGCGCTGATCAGCGTGTTCCTCGGGCTCGCGTTCCACGCGAGCGTGTAGGGGGCGGAGTCTGCCGGGGCGGTTCGCAAGCGCCCGCTCGGAAGTTGCCAAAGCGATGGAGTTTTCGCCGGCCAGTACGGAGATCCCCACGTGCCGGCCTCACGGGTAGGGACCAATGAGCCGCGAAAGGTCGGAACCGGGGAGGTGAGGTCGTTGCTCATCCTGGAAACGCATCGACCGGCGGCGCACGCCTGAACGCCGCCTGCAGACGCTGGTGAAGCGCCGATGTGTTGCCGCGTGGGCACCCAAGACGACAAGGTCAGGTTCCGGAGG
>JANNRU010000115.1:0-8738 GCA_031401755.1 Acidobacteriota bacterium
GCGCCGAAGATCCCGGTTCCGACGAGAATGCCCCAGTAGACCAGGATCGGCTTGGTCAGCCGTTCCTCCTCACGCAGATAGGGAACGATGTAGGAGCCCCGCTCGGTCATCTCCTTGGCGCTCTGCGCGTACTTGGGCTCCCACGGATCCCAGAAGCCGAAGTCGCCCATGCCCGGCAAGAGCACGACCGCGCCGACGACCAGCACGAGGAGGTAAGGCCAGGCCGCGAGCAGGCGGCTAGAAAGGTCGGCCGACGGCGGCGCTGGCTCGGGGGCGTCGGAGGTCACTGCATCCCTTTCTCAGTGGGCGAGCAGCATCCTACGCTTCGCCTGACGACAATGCCCCCGACTCGGGCGTGATAGCGTGGTTTCGACCGCACCCTGCGGACGGACGAGGACCCGGTGGAGCTTCGAATTCGATGAGCGATCGCCAGCGCTGGGAAGAGATCCAGGTCGGGGAGTTCGACTACCACCGGCGTAAGAACGAGGCCAAGGTTCGGGACCACACGATCCCCTACTGGAAGGCGCTGATCGGCGCGCTGCCTGAGCAGATCCGCTTCGGTCCGCAGACCCGCGTGCTCGATCTCGGCTGCGGCGGGTGCGGGGTGCTTCTCGGGCTCGACGGCGGGCGCCGGGTCGGCGTGGATCCGCTGATGCCGCAGTACCTCGAGAAGTTCCCTTTTCTGCGCGACTACCCGATCCGCTGGCTCACCGGAACCGCGGAAGAGATCGACGTCGACGAGAAATTCGACGTCATCTTCTGCATCAACGCCTTCGACCACGTCTTCGATCCACCGCTCGTCGCGGCGAACGTGACGCGGCTCTTGTCCCCTGGCGGGCATGCCGTGATCACCATGAATACCCACAACACGCGATTGTTCCGGACCTACTATCGCCGACTGTACCGATTTATCGACCCGCACCACCCCCACCAGTTCACGGCCGCCGACATCGAGACGCTATTCGCGAAAGTGACTCCGGTGGTCACGCGACCGATCGATGACCTGTGGCACCCGTTCGCGAAGGACTATTACCGCGAGGTGCTCGGCCGGCCGCTCGAGGACCGACGCAAGTGGATCAAGGGCGCGCTGAACCCCTTCAAGTGGCCGATGGGATTTTGCAAGTTCGTCCTGGACATGCCACCGAACGCCAAGCGCCCCGGCCAGCGCTCGATTTTCACGAACCGGCTCTACGTTTTTCGCCGAGACCCGACCGGATCAGGAACCGAACATCGGCGGTAGCCCCCGCCTGACGACCTGCCGGACCGTCTGCACCACGCTGCCGGTGACACAGAAGAACGGCGCGTTCTTGTCGGTGCCGCCCGCGGACTCCCACGTCACCGGTGCAGCACCGGTATCGGCCGGGATCGTCTCGCGGATCTCCATCAGGCCGTCGTATTTGAGGTTGGCGATCTCGACCAACGAAAGGAGAAACAGATCTCCCAGAGCCTGACGGGGGACTCCGTAATCGGCGCAGACGGCGCTCAGGCGCGCGCCGACGGAACGGCCGAAATCGCCATCGCCCCAATAGACTTCCCGAAAGCTCTCGAAGTGGCTCGACTCGCCGCGCAGCCCGCGGTGCGGATAGCGGCAGGCAGAAAAAAAATGGAACAGGTCGAACAGCGGAAACTGCGGCTCGATCGGAAACTCCCAATCGAACAGGGCAATCGAGTCGCCGTGAAGCACCACGTTGGCCGGGCAGAAATCGCCATGCCGGACCATGAACGGAAGCTCGAGTCCCATCAACCCCCGCTCGACGCCGAAGCGGCGGTTCAGAGATTCGCGCTCGTCCGGGTCAGTCCGGAAGTGCCGCAAGAACTCCGTGAGCGGTGCCCGGACGATCTGATTGTAGAGCGGCTCGTCGATCCTACGTCGCTCGACGCCAAAGGATCGCTGGAAGTGACCCCACCACGAGAGGACCCGATCGAAGGTTCGCTCACGCGCGACGCCGCGAAACAGAGCGCGACCGGAGACGTTCTTCATCAACGAGCCGGGCAACCCTGTTTGCGCGGCGACCGCCCAGCCGCCCTCTTCCCAGAAGCCGATCGGCTCCGGTGCTGCCGGTAGGTCACGGTTGATCGCCCGCTCGCGGAGCCGTTCGAGGTTGTCGATCTCGATCTCGTAGAGACTCTTCGCGCCGCGCCTTCGGAGCGCAGCGAGCGGCCCGGCCTTGATCACGAGTCCCGGTTCCCGCTCGTCGTTCAGAAACACCAGGCACAATGCGCCGCGACGCGGAAATTGCGTGTCGTCGATGCAGATCACGCGATCGGCACGGATCGCTTCGGCGATGGGCCTATCGACGCGTGACGCTACGATCTGGAGCAAACGGTCGAGCATGCCGCTAGTCCCCGCGTCGCAGCAGGACAAAATAGAAGGGTGCGAGATACTCGAGAGCCCCGAGACGATTCGCCGCCCGCGCGCACGTGATCGCCGTCCGGGCGATCAACGAATTGCTGCGGAGCATCTGATCGAGACCGTAGTCGGTCAGCGGTCGCTGCCGTAAGGGCAATACTAGCGCGATGTCGTTCTCGTGGGGCAGCGGGGCATGAATTTGGGGCCGGACGAAACCGGCGGCTTTCAGGACTCGAAGGACTCGCCGGTATCCGAGCGCCGACCGCGATCCCCGGCCATTGGACTGGAGTCGCCGATTGAGCGAATCGAGTCGGGCACCCGGCCGCCCCGCGGCGCGCAGGCGCGTCAACGCCCAGCGACCCACGCTCGATCCGCGCAGCCCACAGACCAGCGACCCGTCGCGGCGCAAGACCCGGCGCCACTCGGCGACCGCGGCCGGGAGCGCCGACCGGGACAGGTCGAAACCGTCGAGCGCGGACTCATCGACGACGATCGCGTCCGCGAATCCGGACTCGAGCGGCAGGCGGGAGAGGTCACGGACCACGGCCGGCTCGACGTTTTCACATCGTTCCGCGTGCAGCCGTCGAGACAGAACTTGCGCCCCGGTGAGCGAGGGAACCAGGCTGATGACTCGCTTCGAGCGAGCGGCGTATCGCAGCGTGTCGTCCCCAAATCCGCCGCCGAGTTCGACTACCGTGCCGTCACACCGGGCTGGAAGAAAGAAGCCGAGGTCGGTCGTGAACGTCGCGCGCGTGCAGCCGGTCTCGCGGCAGAACCGCTCGGCGGCCCGATCGATCCCCTCTGCGTCGATCAAGGTCAGCATCCGCTTCGAATCCGGCGACCCCGGGCCGGTCGACTCCGACGATTCGAAGCCAGGAATGCCGTCGATAACGCGGAAGGCCCGCGAACAAGCCGCGCAGGTGAGCCCCGTTCCGTCCGGGCGCCGGGCCAGGCGGGACTGGTCGAATGGGCAGACCCAGGACACGCGGCCCGACGCTATCAGATTCGCCCGGGTCAGTCGCTCTCGGTGCCGCAAGCATCGACCGCGGTCACGAGGTAGTAGAAGTCCTCCGCGGCCAAGGCGGCAGCTTCGTGGGTGAAGGTGCGGGTCGCCGTCGTACCGATGCGCAGCCGGTCGGTGAACGCGGGCCCGGAGAGTCGATAGACCACGAAGCTCGATCCCGGGTTCGGATCGGCGGTCCAATCGAGAATCACGGCGTCACCGGAACGATTGACCCGAATGATGCCGATCGCCGGGACCAAGGCTGGACAGTCGAGACACCCCAACTCGATGTCCGCGATCGACAGATCGTCGATCGCGGCCTCGACGAGGGATCCCGGATCCGCATCCCTGGCCGTGAAACGAAACCTGACCGTCGCATCGCTCGGGACGAGCGAGGCCAGTGGTACTTCGACCGGCACCCACGCCAGCGGCGTGCCGGCGCCGACCTGTTCGACGAGCGCCCAGTTCGCCCCATCGTCCGCGGTGATCTCGACCACGAACGGATCTCCCCCCGGTGACGCGCCCCGATCGTTCGTGAACCAGCGCCAGTAGCGGACGGCGGGCGCGGTCGTCCCCGAAAGATCGTAGGGTGGCGAAAGCAAGGTCGTGGTGCCGGAATCGACGTCGTGGCTTCCGTTTCCCGAACCGGCCAACGGACCGGTGATCCAGCAACTCGACCCCGCGGGCGTGTGATCGTCACCCGGCTGGAACGCGGTCGGCTCCGGATCGGCACGCTCCCAGTTGCCGGCCGTCGCGTCGTTGAGCGCCCCGACTTGCCAACCCGCCAGCGTCTCGAAGTCCGCGGTAGCCAGGATCCGATCGACGATCCCCGAACGGGCGGTGACCCGGGTGTCGCTCGTCGTCTCATTGCCCGCCGCGTCACGCGCGCGAACCACGTAGGTCGCATCCTCTCCCGGCGGGCGCGCCACGTCGACGAAGCCCGTGGAGAATGTCGAGGCGACGAGTGTGGCCGCGCTCGGGACGAAGCCGGCGTCGTTGGAGCGATGAACTTCGTAAGCCACCGGCCCGCTGCAGCTTTCCAGCGCCTGGGACCAGTCGAGCGCGACCTCACCACACCCCGGCCCGCTTTCGGCTGAGCTGAGCCCGGCGAAGACCGGACCGCGAATGTCGGGGCCGGTTGCGGCGACGCTGACGCGTTCGACGAGATTGGTTTCGGCGCCCGAACGCGAATCGATCGCCCGCACGACGTAGTGATAGATCGCGCCGGGCACCAGGAGCGTGTCGGTGAAACTCGTGGCCACCAGGCCGCTGGCAATCCGGTTCGCGGGGCCGGGCGCGAATCCCGGGGTCGCGGCGCGATGGATTTCGAAGCGTACGATCGAGTTCTCACAGGAGCTGTCCGCCGCGGCCCAGTTCAATGTCACCTCACCGCAGGACGGCCCCGGGACCGCATTCGCCAGCCCGGCAAACGACGGTGGTACGTAGCAGGCCGGGGTTGAATCGCACACGAAGCCACCCGAACCGTCGGGCTCTCCGAGTCGGACGTCGAACCAGTTCGGCTCGGAGGCGCAGCCGGACTCGTCCAGCAGGTCGAGGCGGAATCGCAGCAGATCGCCGCAGACCGCAGTGTCGGCTCGAAAGCGCAGCACGTCGGGCGTCGCGCTCACGACTCCCGGGGCCGTCACCGGCCACGAGGCCGTCGACTCGAGCATCGTCACGCCCGGCGTGACGGGCACGATGGTACCGAAAATCCCGCTCGCATCAATCTCACCGTGATTGGTCAACTCGATCGACAGATCGATCTCTTCAACCGGGTCCGCGAAGCCCGAGCGGTTGCCCCGCGGCGTGTCATCGGTGGTCGCCGTGCGGATCTCCAGCGCGGACTTCGCGGGAAGACGCGCCTGCATTGCGCTGTTGATGGTGGACTCGCAGCCGCTCGCATCGACGGCCATCACGACGTAGCGATAATCCAATCCCTGGGCCACGTCGAGATCGACGTATTGGAGCTCGCCCGCGCCGAGCGTCGCAATTGGGTAGAACGGAGAATCCGCGCGCAGTTCCGCGCGCTGGACCTCGTAACCTGCCGCGTCGGCCACCGGCGACCAGGTGAGCTCGAACCGATCACACGAAACGTTGAGCATCGCCGCCGGCTCCTCGGGTCGCGAGCACGGGGCCGTCGCCGGCAGCGGGTCTCCGGCGATCCCGTGTGCATTGAAACTTTGGTAGATCTCCGTCGCGTGGGGCGTGCCGTTGGCCAGATTCCCGTCGTCGTCGTCAGCCGCCAGGTAGGCGTCGTAGATCGGCTGCGAGCTCGCGCTATGCGTGCCGCCAGCGTCGGCAATCGAGACGAAATAGAGCCGCTCGGATTCGCGCCAGCCCGTGTTGTCACCGTATCGCGCGCGCAACGCCTCGGATAGATCCCAGCCCGTCTGGCCGAAGATCTGGCCGTAGCAGTGCACGGCCCCGCCGCAGCGTGCGACGTAATTGGTAAACGTGACCACCCCAATCGATCCGTTCGCAGCGCTGTCCACGTTGCGCACCGGAGACCCGTTCGTGCGGAACCCGGGGCCGACATCCTGACGGTGGGAGAGGTGAACGGCCATCATGTCGGCAGTGCCTTCACCCATGTCGCCGCCCGCCGTCTCGATGTCCAGTCCGTGGCCCCACTCGTGGTAGACGACATCGGCGATCTCGCCCGTGTTGTTGCAGCCGTTGCCGGAACGATAGAAGCGCACCGAGCTACCGGTGTAAACGGCATTGCAGGTCAGCGGGAGGTTGACCACGCTCGCGAACGACTCGGTGGCGAGCCAAGGCAAGCCAGGCAGCCATTTCAGCGCCAGCCGCCGGGCCTGATTGAGATGGTAGAACGAGTTGCGGTCCGCGCGGGTCGAAATGCCGTTCCCTTGCTCGTCGATGCCTCCGAGCCCGAAATCCAGCCGTCCAGTTCCGATCGACGAGCGGGCGATCGGCTGGGCGGGTGATCCGCAACCTGAGCATTCGGTGTCGAAGTACCGGCCGCCCAGGCCGGATTCGATCTGCCCTCCGCTCCAGGGAAATGCGCCATCGATTCCGCTCGTCAACGGGCTGCCGTCGATGGACAGTTCCAGCAGCGGTAGAGGCACGACGATCTCGTTCTCGTTGAACGGGGTCCTCGCGAAGAGACCGCCGACCGCGCGAGCGTAGTGGTTGGCGTCGTAGAGCTCGAAGATCTCGCCGGTGTGCGCGTCGACGCGGGCCTCCCAGGTCTCGACGGATCCCGGCACAGAGTAGCGGAAGCGCCAGGCCAGGCGATGCACGATTCGGTCCTCCACGGCCATCGGAACGATTACCCGCGCGGGTTCCGCTTCGAACCTGGCCAACTCGCCGTCTCCAGTCGCTTCGAGCAGCCGGGCCAGCGCTGCATTCGCGGAGATTCGCGGAACCGTATCGACCACGCTCTCTCCGACCAAATGCGCGCCGAACTGCACCACGTTACCTGAATTGATGCGCACGTAGACCGCCGCGTCTTCGACCGGAACGCCGTCGATCCGCCAGCGGAATCGAAGCGTGACGTGTCGCCCACGTCCGCGGGTCAGGCTGCGTGCCTCGTCGAGCTCGATCGATCCACGCGCGGGCAGGACCAGTCCGGAGTTCTCTAGAAGGAAGGCGCGGACACGCGGCTCGAGACGCTTGGCGATCGAGAGTCCATCCGAATCGAGATCGAGCGAGGGATCGGGGCCGAGACTGTTGCCGCGCCCTGGAAAAATCGGGACACCGGAACCCTGAACCTTCAGCGCTCGCCCCGTTTTACGGTCGACATCGAACCTCCAGTCCCCGGGGTGGCTCGACAGGAAGGAGCGCGCGGCCGAGCCGACCATCGTCTGTTCGTCAACGGCGAGCCGTTCACCGATCGCCACCGCCCGCGCGGGTGCCGCGAGGGCTCGCCGAGGCTGCGCGTCGGAACTCGGCTCCGGCACCAAAGCCGGAGAGAAACCGGGCGCCAGAGTCACCAGCGCGGCCGCGACCCAGCGAATTGCTCCGACGAGTGATCTATTCATAGGGTGTTTCTAGCGCGCCGACGCGATTCGGTCCACTCGAGCGCCGGCGGATCGGTTCGGGTCGCCGCGGACGGGACCCGGTTGCTCGATGCCTGGATTCGGCCGCAGAATGGCCGAGCCCTTGCCGCATCGTTACAAGGAGACCCAATGAAACAGCGTTTCGCCTCGCTGGCCCTCGTTTCTGTCGGGATCGTCGCCACGGCCCCGGCCCACGCGCTCGATCTCGCCGCGTTCGAGCGCGGCATGACCGTCGCGAGGCTCGACAACGGCGCGACGATCCTGATCTACGAGCGGCCCGTGGCCCCTGTCGTTTCATTTTTCACGCACGTCGATGTCGGGTCGGCTCAGGAGGTCCCGGGGATCACCGGCCTCGCGCACATGTTCGAGCACATGGCGTTCAAGGGCACCAGCGTCGTCGGTACGACGGATATCGCCGGCGAGCGGAGGGCACTCGAAGCGGTCGACGTCGCCTACGCGGCGCTCGACGAGGAGCGCCGGCGGCCTGGCGATCCGGAGGCGATGAAGCTCGCCGAGCTCGAACGGGCCTTCGTCGCGGCCGAAGACGCCGCCCGCAAGTTCGTCGTGGCCAATGAATTCGCCGATCTGGTCGATCGCGCGGGTGGAGTCGGCCTCAACGCTTTCACCAACGCCGACACGACCGGTTACATGTACTCGCTCCCCGCTAACAAGCTCGAGTTGTGGGCTTATCTGGAATCCGAGCGTTTCGTCGATCCTGTGCTCCGCGAATTCTACAAAGAACGCGACGTGGTCATGGAAGAGCGGCGTATGCGCACCGAAAGCCAACCGATCGGCCGGCTGATCGAGCAGGCCCTGGGGTCCGCGTTCCTCGCGCATCCCTATCGGCAGCCGACGGTCGGATACATGAGCGACCTGCAGTCGTTCACTCGTCAAGACGCGCAACGATTCCTCAAGACCTATTACGTCCCTTCGAATCTCACCATCGCCGTCGTCGGTGACGTCTCGGCGGAAAAAACCCTACCGCTGTTGCGCAAGTACTTCGAGCGGATGCCTGCGGGAGCAGCTCCGCCACCGGTGCGTACGGTGGAACCGCGACAGGCCGCCGAGCGGACCGTCGTGCTGCCGGACTCGGCTCAGCCGCTCTACTTCGAGGCCTACCACCGGCCGGCCTCAACCCATGCCGACGACGCGATTTATGATGTGATCGCCGGCCTGCTCTCGACGGGACGAACCTCACGTCTCTATCGCAGCCTCGTTCGCGACCGGCAGATCGCGGCGACGGCCTCAACGTTCAACGGTTTTCCAGGCAATAAGTACCCCAGTCTCATCGCCGTTTATGCAGTGCCCTCACCGGGGCACGACAACATCGAGGTTCAGGTCGCGATCCGGGCGGAGTTCGAGCGACTCA
>JANNRU010000116.1:0-1547 GCA_031401755.1 Acidobacteriota bacterium
GAGGTGCCGTCGCTTGGGGTCGCCTGCTCTATCAGAGCGTGACCACGGGTGATTCGGTCACCCTGTACCTCGAGAGCACCGCTCCGTTCTGATCGCACGCTCGCACATAAAAGTGCGGGCTTCCTCCGGGCCCGCGGGGACCAAGTGCCCCGCGGGCCCTTTTTCTTTCCAGCCCATCGTTTCTCCGGTGGCAAATCGCGCTGCAGAGCCGTAATCGAACGACGGGGGCGCCTGAAAGGGCGCCAATTGTCCGAAGACTCTGCTTTCCAACGGCTCCGGAATCGCCCGTCCTTGGTCACGAGGATCGCGCGCGACCGGGCCTCCACACGCTGGAACGTTTCCGTTCCGCGGACGCGGGCCCACGGCTTCATGCACCGAATCCGCTGCGCTTGTTCGGCAGCTTCGGAACTCGCGCCGTGCCGATCACAATTTCGTTCGTTGCTTGAGGGCAACCAGGCTCCTAGGTTGATCGTCAACATGTGTCCGCGCGGAGATCGCAACCTACGAATTCGTAACTCACCGGCGCGCCAGAGTAAAGGTCATTCCATGACGGATCGCTTGTTCGGTTCGCTCCCGATCCGCCCGATGGCACTCGCTGCCATCACGCTGTGCTTGCTCGCAGACTGGATACCGGCCAGCGCGCAGACGAGCGTTCCGGAGTGGCAGATCGCGATGACCAGCCGAGTCAGCGTGATCGGAAGCTCGGCGACCTTCAATCCTCAGAGTGTTGCGGTCGGATCGAACACGACGTCGTCGACCTGGAGGACGCTCGAGAACGTCGTCTTTCCAAGCGTTGAGCTGGCCTTCGGCAGCTCGGTCGATCTCTATCAGAGCGCACCCGGAACCGGCGTGTTGAACCCGTCGACGGGGGCGATCTCCATTGCACTGCCGATTCTCGTTCGCGACTCCGACGACCGTCAGGTCGCGCTGGTCGCCAACTTGACCACGGAGGCGACGAACGGAACCACCCCCGATGGCGGGCAGGTCTGTCCCGGTGGGGTGGGGCCGCCGGTTTGCCATGGATCCAGACGGACGAGCGGCGGAGCCTTTCGGCTAGTGGCGATCGTCGAGGTCCCTGACGGCGCGGGGACCTTCGTCGACGGGGAACTGATGTTCGTCGAGATCGACGGCTCAATCGCGTCGACGGATTCCGATGCCGACGGCATCCAGGACTGGTTGGACAACTGTCCGGCGACTTCCAATCCGACCCAGGCCGACGGCAACGCGAATCGCGTCGGCGACGCCTGCGAAGCCGGTACCGGGGGTGGAACCGGCGGTGGAACGGGTGGAACCGGCGGCGGAACCGGTGGAACCGGGAGCGGTACGGGCGGGACCGGCGGCGGGTCGGGCTCGAGTCCAACCGGGGTTGCTACCGATCAACTCCAGATCGTGGCCCCGAGCACGGTCCGCATCGTCGGAACGAGCCGCGACCTTACCGCCCAGTCGATCTCTGTTGGGCCGGCGGTTCCACCGGCCGCCTGGCGCACTTTCTCGAACCCGAGCTTTCCACGCATCACCTTGGCTTTCGGCGAGTATGTCGCCGTGCC
>JANNRU010000117.1:0-2268 GCA_031401755.1 Acidobacteriota bacterium
GAACAGGATCGCCTCGCCGGTCCGAAGGAGGTCCAGCCGTGTCGAACTCGACGCGGACTTCGTGTTGTATGTCGTCGTGCGGACTGCTGGGCACTTGCGGCCATCGATTGTAATCGTGGCCTTCGTTAACTTCAGGTCCGCCGGATCCGTCAGCAACTGCTGGGCGTGACGCTTGTATCTCTCGGCGAGCGTCGCCTTGAAGTCCGCAATTCCTCGATCGACGCGATCGTCGAGCCCTTGAGCTTCGTTGGCATCGGGTAGCGGAATCGCACCGATGTAGACCACCGAGCGATACCCTCCGTTCTTCAGGTCGTCGATGTACTGAAGGACGATCCCGTCGCCGGCGAGCGACATGGGTTGGGTGGAGAGCGGCGAGCGCCGAAGCCAGTAGTGTTCGCCGAGCGCGACGTGGAGGTTCGCATCGCTCGAAATCGGCACCGCAACTGTGAACGGCCTGTCATCGATTTTCGCGTCCCGAGGATTGGCGGCGCCGGTCGGCTTCGGTGGGCCACCATCCGCTCCCTGAGTCGCCGACAGGACGACGACGACGCACAGCACGCAGAGGGGGCGCCAGTTCATCGTTCTGAATCTCCTCGCAACGGTGCGTGAACGCTGTCGTACCCGCTCAGCGCGTCGCGACCTGCACCTTCTTGATGAGTCGGTCGAATGCCGCTTCGTCGGCCTTGAACGCCGCATCGTCGCCAAACGTGTACCAAGGGCCCGTCCGGAAATAAAGTATAGGAATTGACTGACCGATCCAGTCTGTTGGTGATCGACGTCGAGTCCATTCGCCAACGATACACGGCGTTGATCGGGACGTTCTACGAGAGAACGCGCCGTCTCTGGGCCGGCGCCGAGGCGGTGTCGGCCGGTCGAGGTGGCATCGCTGCGCTTCAGCGGATCACCGGGCTCAGCTACCTGACGGTTTCACGCGGAGCACGGGAGTCGCAATCGCCCGCGGGGCTGCCGGCCGATCGGATGAGGGCGCCCGGTGCCGGTCGCAAGCGGCTCGTGGAGACCGACGTCGGCCTGAAGTCGGCCCTGGTTCGCCTGGTCGATCCGGGTACCCGGGGCGATCCGGAGTCGCCGCTGCGCTGGTCGGCCAAGAGCGTGAGGCACCTCTCGGCGACGTTGACGTCGCAGAATCATCCCGTCGGGAAGTCGGTCGTGGGTGAGATGCTGCGCGGCATGGGCTACAGCCTGCAGGCCAACAGCAAGACTCGCGAGGGCTCGCGTCACCCCGACCGCAACGCGCAGTTCGAGCACATCAACGCTCGGGCGTCCGCCACCCTCAAGGCCGGCTTGCCGGTCATCTCGGTGGACACCAAGAAGAAGGAGCTCATCGGAGACTTCAAGAATGGTGGCCGGGAATGGCGTCCAAAGGGGGATCCGCAGAAAGTGCGGGCCCACGACTTCATCATCGACGAGAAGGGCAAGGGCAGAGTGTCGCCTTACGGGGTCTACGACCTGGCGAACAACATCGGGTGGGTCGGCGTCGGCATCCACCACGACACGGCCGCTTTCGCGGTGGCGACCATCGAGCGCTGGTGGAAGTACCTCGGGAGACGACGCTTTCCGAAGGCGCGATCATTGATGATCTCGGCTGACGGAGGCGGAAGCAACGGGACTCGCGTGCGCCTCTGGAAGTGGGAGCTGCAGGGATTCGCCGACCGGAGCGGACTCTCGATCTCCGTGTGTCATCTGCCGCCGGGCACGAGCAAGTGGAACAAGATCGAGCACCGGCTCTTCTCGTTCATCACCCAGAACTGGCGAGGCAAGCCGCTCGAGTCCTACGCGACCATTCTCAAACTGATCGCAGCGACGACGACGACAGAGGGACTGCGGGTGTACACCGAGTTGGACACCCATCCCTACCCGAAGGGTGTGAAGGTGAGCGACGAGCAGATGCAAGAGATCCGCATGGAACCGGACGCCTTCCACGGCGAATGGAACTACACGATCACGCCGCGCAAGGCGAAGCGGCGGAAGTCGCAATAGTGCATGTTATTTTCGGACGGGCCCTAAGTCCCGAGCAAGTGAATCAGTCGGCGGCTGGAAATCGCCTCCTGCGACGAGATAAAGTTGAAGAGGCTTATCGGGCGGCACCTCTTCACGGAATGCGCGCTCAGCAGCCGTGAGCCAGAGATTGAGATAGCCGTCCCTAAGGTTGAAAACGAATACCCCAAGACTCGCTACTTCGAGACCAGCATGCTCAGAGTCTGCATACGGCAGCAGTACGGCCTCCACCGCGTCGAGGGACGCCGGTTC
>JANNRU010000118.1:0-3825 GCA_031401755.1 Acidobacteriota bacterium
CAATGGTAGGTTAGCGCCGCTTCTTGCTGGGCGATCGCCGATTAGGCGTTTTTTGCGTACTGCCACTCCGCATCGATACCGCGCTACTGTGGCGGAAAGTTTGGTGGCAGAGGCTCCCGGAGGTCGGACACATGGCGAAGATTACTCGTCCGGACGTGCGCAACGTGGCGATCATCGCTCACGTCGATCACGGCAAGACCACACTGGTCGACGCGATGTTGTGGCAGAGCGGAATTCTCCAGGCCAACGAATACGAAGCGGATCGGGTGATGGACGCGCTCGATTTCGAGCGCGAGAAAGCGATCTCGGTGATGGCGAAGAACACCGCCATGCGCTATCGGGGGACGCGGATCAACGTCGTCGACACACCCAGCCACGCCGATTTCGGGGGCGAGGTCGAGCGGACGCTGGAAATGGTCGATGGCGTGATCTTGGTTGTGGACGGCAGCGAAGGCCCACTGCCGCAAACACGGTTCGTCCTGCGCAGGGCGCTCGAGGCTGGACTCGCGCCGATCGTGGTCGTCACCAGGATCGACCGCCAGGATGCCCGTCCGATAGAGGTGCTCCGAGAGATCCGCGACCTGTTGGTCGATCTTGATGCGACCCCGGCCCAGCTGGAATTCCCCGTGCTTTACGCCAATGCGCTCCGCGGACTTTGTCGCACGACGCCGGACGGCAAGGACGGGTCTTGCGCCGCCCTATTCGAGGAGATCCTGCGGACCGTCCCGGCTCCGACCCACGATCCCGAGTCTCCGCTGCAATTCCTGGTGACCTCGCTCGATTATGACGACTACCTCGGGCGGCTGGCCCTCGGGCGGGTCTTCAACGGTGAATTGAAAAAGGGGGCGCTGGTCGGACATTGCCGTCTGGACGGCACGGTGGCCCAGGTCAAACTCACCGGCCTCTACGGTTTCGAGGGACTGCGGCGGATCGAAGTCGAGCAGGCTGGGCCGGGCGACATCGTCGCCGTGACCGGCCTTGCGTCGGTGCAGATTGGCGAGACGCTTTCGGATGCCGATCGGCCTCGTGCGTTGACGCCGATCAGAGTCGACGAGCCCACGATTGCGCTCGTCGTCTCGACCAACGACTCACCGACGGCCGGAATCGACGGCCAGCACGTGCCCTCGCGGCCGCCCCGCGAGCGACTCTGGAAAGAACTCCTGACCAACGTGTCGGTCCGGGTCGAGGAGACCGATTCCTCAAACGCGTTTCGGATCTCCGGCCGCGGGGAGCTGCAACTGGCGATCCTGGTCGCGATGATGCGACGCGAGGGCTATGAGATGCTCGTCGGCAAGCCCCAGATCCTGACCCACCAAGACGGGGAACGGGAGTTGGAGCCGCTAGAGTTGCTCATCGTGGATTGTCCCGAAGGATTCGTTGGGGTGGTGACTGAAAAAGTCGGGGGTCGTCGCGGTCGCATGATGAAGATGGTCAATCACGGTACTGGGCGCGTACGCATGGAATTCCGCATTCCGTCCCGCGGGCTGATCGGTTTCCGGACGGAGTTCTTGAGCGACACCAAGGGCACCGGGATACTCAACCACCTGTTCAACGGCTATGACGAGTGGCAAGGTGAGATCGCTCACCGGTCGACCGGGTCCCTCGTCGCCGATCGGCCCGGACGGGCCACCGCGTACGCCATCGAGCAGCTCCAACCGCGCGGGACGATCTTTATCGCGCCGGACGAGCCGGTCTACGAGGGCCAGATCGTCGGGGAGAACGCCCGGGCCAACGACTTGGACGTGAACATCACCAAAGAGCAGCGACTCACCAGCACGCGCGTTTCCACCGCCGAAGCCGCGGTGCGCCTGATCCCGCCACGTTCGATGAGTCTGGAGCAGCTGTTGGAGTTCATCCGAGACGACGAGTGCGTGGAAGTGACTCCGAAAGCTCTGCGCTTGCGCAAGTGCGTCCTTGAAGCGTCCCGCCGTTTGCGCAAGTCCTGATCCGACCCCGAGTTCTTTGGCAGCAGCCAGGTCCGGGTGCTAGTCTCGGGTGACTCTGCAACCGGGGCGCCTCCCCCGAGCCGCTGCGAGGATTCGATGGGTTCTTGGTCGCTAATCACGTTGGTCGGCGTCACAGCGGTGCTGTGCGGAGTCGCCGGTTGGTTCGCCAACAACCGTCTTGGTCGACGTAGTCTCGCGGTCTGCCGTCAGCGGGTAGAAGAAATGCTCCGCGCCGCGGGGCGCGAGTCCGAGAAGGCCAAGCGCGCGGCACTACTCGAAACCCAGGCCGAGCTGCTCCGCGCTCGAGAGAAGGCCGAGATCGACTTTCGGTCGCGACGAGGTCAGGTGATCAAGGCCGAACGCGACGTCAAGAGCGCCGAGGCCGCCGTAGCCGAACGCGAGGCGGCGCTGGTGCGTCGCGAGGAGGCGCTGGCCGCGTCGGAAGTCGAATTGACCAGGAAGCGTGAGGAGATCGAAGCCCGTCAGTCCGATGTCGCTAGGCTGACCGAGGAGCAAAACGCAAGGCTTGAGGGCGTCGCCGACCTGACCCGTGACGAGGCCCGCCGCCAATTGCGTACCAATCTGATGGCCCAAGCGCGCTACGAGGCTGCGGCGACGGTGCGTCAGATCCGCGAAGAGGCGCTGCGCAATGGCGAAACCGAAGCCCAAAAGCTCTTGGCGCTGGCGGTCGAGCGGGCGGCTTCGGAGTTTTCCGCTGCGCGGACCGTGAGTCAGTTCAAGCTGCCTGAAGGAAGCGATTTGCGAGGCAGGATCATCGGTCAAGAAGGAAAGAACATCCGTGCGTTCGAGCAGGCTACCGGCATTCAATTGTTGATCGACGAGGAGGCCAGCACGGTCACGCTCTCCGGCTACAACCCGGTGCGGCGTGAGATCGCGCGGCGGGTGCTCGAGGCGTTGGTGAAGGACGGAAACATCCATCCGCGCCGGATCGAAGAGTTGACTCGACGTCAGACCCGGCGCCTGGAAGACGAGATGCGACGCGCTGGACAAGAGACATTGCGCGAGATGGGCATTCGTGGGTTGCACCCTGAACTAGTCAAGCTCCTCGGGCGGCTCAAGTACCGGACGTCCTACGGGCAGAACGTGTTGCTCCACTCCAAGGAGGTCGGTTACATCACGGGCATGCTCGCCGCCGAGCTGCGATTAGATGAGTCCCTCGCTCGTCGCGCCGGTTTGCTCCACGACATCGGCAAGGCCATCGATTACGAACGCGAAGGGACGCACCCGGAGATTGGTGCGGAGTACGCGACACGTCTGGGGGAACACGACGTCGTGATCAACGCGATCGCGTCACACCACGAGGACTGCGAGGCGACCCATCCGATATCCGTCCTCGTCGCCGCCGCGGACGCGATTTCCGGGGCGCGGCCGGGGGCGCGGCGGCAAACCGTCGCCGAGTACATCAAGCGCATCGAGAAGCTCGAGGAACTCGCCGGGGCGATGAAAGGCGTCGAGCAATGCTACGCGCTTCAGGCCGGGCGTGAGATTCGGGTCATCGCCCGCTCGAGTGTCGTCGATGACTCGGAGGTCGAGCTGTTGGCGACCGACCTGGCCGCGAGGATCCAGGGCGAGATGGACTATCCGGGCAAGATCAAGGTCACCGTGATCCGCGAGATGCGGGCGGCCGACCAGGCCCGCTGAGCCCAGTTCACCGCGAGATGCCGGAAGGCGGGCTCTGGTTGATGCTGTCGACCGCTACGGCGACGGCATTGCTCCATACGCTGATTCCGGATCACTGGCTGCCATTCGTTCTCATCGGTCGGGCCCGGGGCTGGAGTGGGAGCAAGGTTGGCTTGGTCTCGGGGCTTTCGGCCGTGATCCACGCCGCGCTCTCTGCGCTACTCGGCCTGGTCGGGCT
>JANNRU010000119.1:0-4320 GCA_031401755.1 Acidobacteriota bacterium
GGCGCTCTGCTGTGGGAGGCGTTCTCCCCCCTGGCAACAGTCTGGGTCACAGCCCTGCCGGGCGGCGACGTGTGCGCAACCGGGGGCTACGACGCCTACGTAGCGTGCTTTCGGCCGCCGCCCGTTGGCTGGGTCGGGACGGTACCCGATCGAGACACCGCAGGTGGCCCGCCTCTGCGGATCAGCAAGAACCTCGATGACTCGCTCTCGTTGAGCTGGAGCGGCTCGTGCGTCTCGACGGACACCGACTACGCGGTCTACGAGGGTTCGCTGGGGACGTTTTCCAGCCACGTTCCGGTGGTCTGCTCGACGGGATCCCTGACCGGCGCAACCCTCACGTCGTCGGTCGGCAGCACGTACTACCTGGTCGTCGCCCGCAATGACGCCTTCGAGGGCTCGTACGGAACCGACTCGGCGGGGAATCCGCGAGCCCCTGGACCCGTGCAGTGTGTGCCCACGGCCGCGGTGCCCGGCTGCCAGTGAACTCGGAAACGCCCGGACCGCGGATAGGTCGACCTCCCGAGAGTCTCAGCCGGTGAATTTGGGAGCCGTGAGCGAGGTGCTGACGGGTAGCCGGAACCGTCAGCGCGATTTCGCCGCGGCCACGGCGAACGCATCGAAGTAGCGCTGCAGCGTGACCTCGGTCGAGCCGTACTGGTTGGGTCCCACGAGGAAATCCAGCAGCACTTCGCGGACCCGGCAGATCTCGCGCAGGCGAGCGACCGAAGCCCGGTGACGCGGGTCGTCGAGTGCTCAGGTTCGGTCAGACGATGCGTGTCAAGCGTTCCAGCAGGAGATCTTCCAGATCTCGCCGACCGTCAACGACGGCACCGACCATCACGATGTCTTCTCGAATGCGATACACGATGAGATGGGGCTTGACTACGAGTTCGCGCCAAACACGAGTGCCCGTGGATCCCAGCTCCGGAACGGGTCGACCCCGCTCCGGGGGTCGCTCCAGCGAGTCGGCTCGCGAACGCAGCTTGAGCAGGAGCCGACGTGCGTTGACCGTCGACTTCCTGGCGACGAACGAGACGATCTCGACAAGATCCTGAGTCGCCGCTTCGGTCCAGACCACGCGCCACTTGCGCTTAGCCATCTATCTCGATCCGGTGGATGGCGGCCTCGGCGCGTGCGAAGACATCTTTCTGGGACACGACCCTTCCCGCCTCGAACTCTGCCTCGGACTGCGCCAGGAGCTTCAGCATGGCCAGCGCGGCTTTCCACCGGTCGTAGATTTCGACGTCCATGACCACGGCCTTGGCCTCGCCGTTCTGGGTGATCAGGACCGTGCGACCGTGGCCGGAAACCTCTCGAATCAGGTCTGCGGTGTTGTTCTTGAGGTAGGTGATCGGCCGGGTGTCCCGTTTGTGCTGCATGGTGCCTCCCAGAGACGAACAGGACCGAATTTAGCATCTAATACAGTCCTAAGCAACCGGGGTGAACTCACCGAGACGGTCTTCGTCCTAGTGGGCTACGACGGCGAAAAAGAAGGCCGCTACGGTGCGGATACCACGCCGGCGCAACTGCCCGAAGCGGTGGGCATCGGCGTCTGCGACCGGCCCCTCGCCCCGCCCTCCTGCGAGTAGCGCTGGATGCGGAGGAAATCGAACCCGCGCCCGGTGCGGCTCGTATCCTGGTTGGCGCGGCGGCCGTGCCCGCCGCCTGGGGAGGGGGCTCGATGAAGCTCGTTGTCGTGCTGTCGTTCCTGCTGCTGCCGCTCGCGGCCCGCGGCGCCGAGGAGGTCGCCCCGCAAGAGTGGCCGCAGTACCGGAGTCCGGCCCGCGACGGCGTCTTCCGGGATGCCCGGCCGATGCGCACGTGGCCCACGGGGGGCCCCGCGATCGTGTGGCGCCAGCCGCTCGGGAAGACCTTCGTCCACGCCGAGTTTGGCAACGGCCCGCGCGGCACACCGACGATCGATGGCGACACCGTCTTCATGCTCGGGGGCAACGGCGTGTTCCGTGCCGTCCGCGCCGGCACCGGTGAGCCGCTGTGGGAGGTCGATCTGACCGCCGAGTTCGGGGCGACCGTGCCGCGGTTCGGCTATGCGGGCTCGCCGCTCGTCGTCGGCGAAATCGTTGGTGCGCGTTCCTGCGGATTTGAATTGACATGGTGTCAGAGTTATCGAACACTGGCCCGGGGCTCGTACCCGAGTCGAAAACGGAATGGCGGTTTGTTCGGACTTCCGCACGCTCGACCTGAGGAAGGATTAGAGCCGAAGAACCGGCCGAGGGTCGCCCGGCCCGCGTGGCGCTCCGGGCCCTCCACGCGACCATCACGAACGGCGGCCAAGGTGCGATCGTGGCGCCGGAACACTTTGATGGTCGGGGAATGGCGGACCCTAGCCGGTGCTGTCCCCTGACCTGTCAGGTCCTTCCATCCGCTACCCTTCACGGGGAGGAACTCGCGCATGGATTTGAACCTCGGCGCCATCACCGGAGTGCTGGTGGCCGCGCTCTGCGGTGGCGCCGTCGGTCTTGAGCGCCAGCGGTCGGGGCACGCAGTCGCCCCCGACGGCACGGACATGCACTTCGCCGGCCTCCGCACCTTCACCTTACTGGGTCTGCTCGGCGGGGTAGCGGGGTGGATGTGGCGGATGGGGTATGGACCGCCCGGAGCGGTGTTGTTAGGCGGCGCCACGCTGCTCGTGGTGGCGGCGTATCTGGGAGCAAGCCGCCGCGACGTTGACGGAACGACCGAGGTGGCGGCGCTTGTGGTGCTGGCCGCCGGTTTCGTATCGGGTGTTGGGCGCGCCGCCCTGGCCAGCGGGCTGATTGCCGGCACCGTGCTGTTGTTGATGGAAAAGACGCGTCTCCATAAATGGGTCGCGCGGGTCGACGACGCCGAGTTCCGGTCCGGGGTGCGCTTCGCAGTGATGGCGGCGGTCATCCTGCCATTGCTGCCCCAGGGTCCGTTCGGCCCGGCCCCCGGGGTCCGTCCGCGTGAGCTTTGGATCGTGGTCCTCCTCATCACCGGCTTGGAGTTCGCCGGGTATGTGGCGCGCCGGCGAGTTGGGCAGGAGCGCGGGTACACGGTGGCCGGCCTGCTGGGCGGCCTCATTTCCTCCACCACCGTCACGCTGTCGTATGCGCGGCTCGCTCGCGCACAACCGGCATCGTCGCTCCCCCTGGCCAGTGGGGCCATTGCCGCGAACGTGGTCTTGTTTCCCCGGGTGGCGCTCACCGCGCTCCTGCTCAACGCCCCGGTCGGGCGTGACGTGGCCCTGCGACTGTTGCTCCCCTTTGCCGTGGTGTTGTTGGCGTTAGGCGCGACCCTGCACCGGAGTGGTGGCCCGTCCGCCGAAGGGGACACGGCGCAGAACCCCATGAACGTGATCGCGGCCCTCAAGCTGGCGCTCATCTACCAGATGGCGATCTACGCCCTCACCTTGGTCACAGCCTACCTTGGCAATGCGGGCCTGCTCGCGTCGGGGTTCCTGCTGGGCATGGCCGACGTGGATGCCCTCACGATCTCGGTAGCCCGGCAACATGGCATCGGCAACGGGGTCGCCATCGGGGTCCTGCCCCAGGTCATCGTGGTCGGTGTGCTGGGAACCACCCTGTTCAAGCTCGGGGTCGCCGCCGTGATCGGGCGCGGGGACTTCCGTCGCCGGGTGACCCTGGCCCTCGGTCTCCTCACGGCGAGCCTGGCCGCGGTCCTCTTTCTCTGGTGAGCGAACGCCCGTCAGACCGTTCGGTCGATCGGCGTCCCTCCGCCGCCGGATGCCGCCCCGCCCGCTACCGGCGCGCCCGTCTGGTCCATCTATTCGCTCGATGCGTAATCCGAGATTTTAGGGCGACCATCTCAGGATTCGATCGACGGGAAGTTCGCGTGTGATGCCCGGCGACGTCGTGGAGGTTGGCATATTCGGCATTCGAATCGTGGGCTGTGTAAACCTCGGTGAGCATCGACGACCCCGCCGGGTGCGGAACTCCCCTCGCCCAATCACGGCCCACACGCTCGCGGGCCAACGCTTCGCCGGCGCGTTACCGCGAACGGCGCAAGGCTCGCTACCGGCTCGGGCGGGCTTCGCACCCGCTGGACGACGAACGAAGTTTCACGGCGCCATCGCAGGCTTCATGCCCCTTCGACCCGCCGTGCCCGGTCGTACGGTTCGGACTATCCGCGGAGTTTTGTCATGTTGCTACCTTAAACATTGTCGCCCTCGGTTGAACTCCGCCGCGCGACCGAACCCTTCTCGCCCCATTTCCAGCCGAGGACGAACGGATGATCCTCGCCGTGTTCGTCGATGTACTGGCGGTGCTCGAGGAGCGCGTTGCGGATGGCCTGCTTGGCGTAGGCAGCGCGCGAACCGAG
>JANNRU010000120.1:0-5320 GCA_031401755.1 Acidobacteriota bacterium
CCTGCTCAGGGCGCAGTCGGGAAAGATCGAGTATGGCGGCCAAGACCTATCGCGTTTGAAACCGCATCAGGTCACCGCATTGGGGATCTCCCACGTGCCGGAAGGCCGCGGGATCTTCACGAACCTGACCGTCCGCGACAATCTCGAGCTCGGCGCCTACCTGCGTCGCGGGAGGGGATTGGCCGAGGACCTGCGGGCCGTCATCCAGCGTTTCCCGAGACTCGAGGAACGCTTGCGCCAGTCGGCGGGAACGCTTTCCGGGGGCGAACAGCAGATGCTGGCGATCGGTCGGGCGTTGATGGCTCGACCGAAACTGCTCTTGCTCGACGAACCATCGCTCGGGCTCGCGCCTCAGCTCGTCGAGACGATCTTTTCCACGATTCGCGAGATTCGCGACTCGGGGACCACCGTGCTCCTCGTGGAACAGAACGCTCACAAGGCGCTGACCATCGCCGACCGAGGGTACGTCCTGGAAACCGGGCGCGTGGTTCTCGCAGATACTTCGGACCGGCTCGTCCGCGATGAGCGCGTACGGCACGCCTACCTCGGGGGGGGCTGATGGCTTGGATTCGGGCCTTGGTCGATTTCATCCTGCACATCGATCGGCACCTCGTCGAGCTCGTCGGTCATTACGGTCTCTGGACCTATGGACTGCTGTTTCTCATCGTCTTCCTCGAGACCGGAATCGTCGTCACACCGTTTCTTCCGGGAGACTCGCTGCTCTTCGCCGCGGGCGCAATTGCCGCGACCGGTGCGCTCGACCCGTTCGTGCTCTTCGTGCTGCTCACCGTCGCTGCGATCCTCGGCGACAGTCTGAATTACGCGATTGGCTGCCGCCTCGGGCCGCGGGTTTTCAAGGAGGAGTATCGCTTCCTGAATCGCAAACATCTTGAGCGAACCCACGCGTTTTACGAAAAACACGGTGGCAAGACGATCATTCTTGCCCGGTTTGTGCCGATCGTACGAACCTTCGCCCCGTTCGTCGCCGGGATCGGGAGAATGAGCTACCGGCGATTTCTGATCTTCAACGTCGTCGGCGGCGTCGTCTGGGTCGGCTTGTTCGTCTATGCGGGCTACTTCTTCGGCAACCTGCCGTGGGTCAAGCAGAATTTCACCGCCGTGATCATGGCGATCATCTTCATCTCCGTCGTACCGATTGGAATCGAGTTCCTGCGCACTCTGCGCGAAAAATGGTCAACACCGCCGGCAGCCTGATTCCGACCCGTCGAACCGAGCCAGGAATCAGTGGCAGGATTCCGCGACTCGCAGCAACTGCACCGGCCCGGCCTTCCCGACTTCGGTCAGGCAACGATCGAAGAATTGTTGGAGCCGCGCCGCACTCGGCGGGTCGGCCTCGGAGAAATAGCTGGCACGGCCACGCATCGACGCGATCCGCGTGGCCTCCGCGGCGTTGTAGAGCAGGTGGGTCACCCCGGCCAGGCGCAGCCGGTCGGCGATCGCGGGCGCATCGGCGGATTGGGTCGAAAGCTCGACCAGCCACGGGGTTCGAAACGGGTCTTCGATGACGACTTCCCGTTCGATTCCGAACGCGCGAGGCTCTCCGACGAGGAGCAGGCGCGCGTCGCGTGGAGTCCGGGCGTGAATGACGGGCAGCGCGGACCAGTAGGTCACGTAGCGATTGATAAACTCGCTCGGATCCGTGCGGCCGAGCGTGGCCGACACGCGGGTTTCGATTTCGGGGTTGACGCTGCCGTACAGGCTCCAACCGAGTGCGAGCGCAACGAGTGTAGAGATCGCCAGGCGTGGCGCTCGAAGCTCCGATTTCCGAAGCTGCTCCCACGCCATGCCTGCGACGGGTGCCGCCAGGACGAGCACGGGCATCAAATACCGGCCCAGAGGATTGAACCGGGTCCAGGCGATGATACCGGCAAGCGCACCCAGGAAGACCGCGATCGCGGGGCGTGGACGCCGCATGACGATCAACATCACCGCGGTCAGCGGCAGCAGAATCAACCACTGCGGGCCGATCCAGCCCGCAGCGCCGAGCGGCGCAAACGTGCGCAACGTCAGGATCGATTCCCACGAGGTCGAAGCACTCGCCTCGCCGGCGATCCCGGCTGCGCTCCCCGTGGCCGTCGTACCGCCAGCGAACCACGAGGCGACGAACGGGTGGATGGGATTTCCGGTCAGCCACCAGTTGCGCGCGGCCCACGGGGCCATCGTCGCCGCGGCGCTCGCGCCCCAGGTCGACAGACGCCAAAAGGCGATCCGCGCATCGAGTTTTCCCGCGGCGAGCAGGATCACGATGACCGGCAGACAGACCGCGGTCGCAGCCGTGTACTTGCATCCCAGCGCCACGCCGGCGAATAGACCGGACAGGACTACCCGTGAGTCGCGACCGCTGTCTGCTGTGCCCGCACCGAGCGCCAGGAGTGCACTCGCCGTTCCGAACGCCGCCAACCCCAAATCCGACGAGCACCAGGTCAGGGAGAGATTGAACGACGGCGTGGCGGCGATCCAAGCCATCGACCAATAGGCGCCGGCTCCGTTCGCCCCGATCTTGCGCGCGACTGAGAACGCCCCAAGCAGGGTGAGCGCTCCCGCCGCCCAATGGGTCGCCTGTGCCGCGAGGATTCCCGGTCCGGCGAGGGCATAGGCGTACAGCAGGCCCATGTTCGAGGCGAGATACGAGTACGCGTGATGCTCGAAGACTTCGATACGGCCGGAGGCGAGCCAACGCTCGGGGAACGCGAGATGGTAGTGATACTGATCGTAGAACGGCGAGGGCGTCGCCACGGCCAACAGGGTCACGACCGCGACCGCGCAGAGGATCGCGATCGGCAGCAGCGGCCCGGGGAGTCGGGGAACACGACGTGGGAATCCGCGCCACGCGGCGATCGCGCCCGGGAGCGCGGCGACGGCGAGAATCGGAAGGAGCACCAGGGGCCGGAGCGCACCAGCCACTCCACAGATTCCGGCGATAGCGATCAGCGCCGCGGCGCCGGACGCGAACGTCACCGTCCAGAACGCGCTCGGCTCAAACTCCAGACCCGGAACTCGCCGGGCGATCGGCAGACCCAGGCCCGCCGCGGAAAGCGCCAGGATCGCCAGCCAACCGGTCGTCGCCGCCAGTCCTGCCACGCGCTACTCGGGCCGCCACTCCGGAAGTCGCCCCGGAGTCCAAGGCGCGAGCGCGCGATCGGCGTCGCGTTCGATGCCGAGCAGCTCTTCTTGCACCCCGCGCAACCCGGCCAGAACGCCGGCGAACTCCTCGGCCGCGATGCCGTAGGCCTCGCGGTGGATCTCGGTCACCGGCGCCTGGGACTTCCAGTGGCCAAAGACCACGCTCGATACTCGTTCCTGGATCGGAATCGGGGCGGGTTCGTTGCGTCCTCGAATCGTTTCGTCACCGGTGAGTTGCAGGAGCAGGTCGGCGAGTCTGGTCTCGGCGGCCCGCAGACGCGGGTACTGCTCGCCGGTCGCCAGCGGTGCCTGCATCAGCGCCTCCTTCAAGTGATCGATGCGCGCGCGCATCTCGCCCGAGACCCTGACCGCTCCTTCGACTGCGCGTCGCAAACGTGCGGTGCGGGTCTGGAACGCCTGCAGGCTCACCCGGTCGGCGGTCAGCTCCGCCCCTTGGTCCAGCGCGCGTACGGTGAAGGTCTGGGGCTCTCCGATGGGGGTCGTCACGCCCTCGACTCGTCGCGCGATCGCGACGCGATAGCTGCCAGGCACGGCGAGGGGGCCGTAGGACGGTTCGTCCCACGGAGCGCGGAAGGGTGGTTCGCCCAGCTCCACCGGGTCGGGAGTGGGAAGCCTGAGGTCCCAGGCCACGCGGTGCAGACCCGCCTCGACCGGCCCGGTCAGCCGCCGTACGACTGCCCCGGCGGCGTCGGTGACGGTCAGCACGATCGCCGGGGGGTCTTCGCGATCCTCCCGGCGAAGTTCCTCCCAGCTCGGATACGGCGTGTCCCCGCCGTCCTTCTCGATCTTGCGTTCGGCCTCCCGCCGTCGGGCGGCGCGTGTTTTGAGTTCGTCCTTCAGGTGGTACGTGAAGACCGCACCGAACGGCGGGTTCGGCGCCGTGTAGAAGTCGGTGCCCAGAAATCCTCGCTCGCCGTCACCGAGTGGCCCGGAGGGGATGTAGAGCCACGGGTCGCGCACGGGAAACAGCGTGGCTTCCGCTTCGCGCACGCCTGCCGCGGCGACGCGCAGCGGGGAGTAGTCGTCGAGGATGTAGATCCCACGTCCGAAGGTTCCGACGACCAAGTCGTTCTCGCGGCGCTGGATCTCAAGGTCGCGCACGCTGGTCGTCGGGATCCCGCTCTTCAAGCGAACCCACTTCTTCCCTTGGTCCTGCGTGTAGTAGACGCCGAACTCTGTTCCGACGAAGACTAGCCGCGGATCGACATGATCCTCGACCACGGTATGAACGGTCCCGCGCTCGGGTAGATTGCCGCTGATCGAGGTCCAGGTCGCGCCACGGTCGGCCGTGCGGAACAGGTAGGGCTTGTAATCGCCCCGCTTATGATTGTCCAGCGCAACGTAGGCCACGTCGGCCGCGTGCCGCGAGGCGGTCAGGTCTTCGACCAACGTACGCTGTGGCACGCCGCGGATCGAGTCGATGCGGCGCCAGGTCGCCCCCCCGTCGTCGGTCACCTGGATCAGTCCGTCGTCGGTCCCGGCCCAGATCTGGCCCTCGACGAGCGGGCTTTCGTCGAGCGCGACGAGGCTCCCGTAGATCGACGTCGAATCGTTCTTGGCGATCGTATCGACGCTCCAGACCCGCCCCATGACCTCGAGTGTGTTCCGGTCCAGCCCTCGCGACAGGTCGCCGCTGATCGCGCGCCAGCGATTCCCGCGATCGTCGCTCCGAAAGAGCGTCTGTGAGCCGTAGTAGAGCCGATTCGAATCGTGCGGGCTGATGATCAATGGCGAGATCCAGTTCCAATGCAGCGCGGGTTCCCCGCTCGCCGGCTGCGGCGTGATGAAAACGCGCTCGCCGTTGCGCCGATCGAACCGCGCCAGCCCGCCATACTGGTACTGGGCATAAACAATGTTGGGGTCTTTCGGGTCGATCTGGGGTTTGAATCCATCGCCGCCAAGCGCGACGAACCAGTCATCGTTGGTAATGCCGTGCGTGGTTGTCGTCCGCGAGGGCCCGCCCAACGTCGTGTTGTCCTGGGTGCCTCCGTACACGTTGTAGAAGGGAACGGCCTCGTCCGGCGTCACCCGGTAGAACTGGGTCACCGGCAGGTTGCGGACGTGTCGCCAGGCCTGACCGCGGTCCCAGGTCTCGTAGATCCCGCCGTCGCCGCCGATGAGCAGGTGTCCGGTCTGGTCCGGGTCGATCCACAGC
>JANNRU010000121.1:0-2743 GCA_031401755.1 Acidobacteriota bacterium
GCGATCTTCACGCTGCCCACGTCCGCGGAAGATCCCGACCGAGCCATCCCGCTTTCGGGAGAGCATGACGTCGCGGACGAGGATCACGGCGCCCTCGCTGTCTCGCAGGAACCGGCGCACGCATCGGAGATCGTCTTCGATCCGCAGCGGACGTCGATCGAACGCCTGCTCCAGATCTTCTGGGAGAACCATGACCCAACCCAGGGGATGCGGCAGGGCAACGACCAGGGTACTCAATACCGCTCGGCGATCTACTGCCGGGACGACGAGCAGTTGCGCTTCGCTCTCGAAACCCGTGACGCCTTCCAACTCGCACTGACGCGCGCCGGGCACGGCACGATCACGACCGAGATCGCTGCAGCGGAAGCGTTTTTCTTCGCCGAGGATTACCACCAGCAATACCTGGCCAAAAATCCTGGCGGCTATTGCGGCCTCGGCGGCACCGGCGTGAGCTGCCCGATCGGGCTGGGCACGCGCGGGTAAACTCGTGGATCCCCGATTCAAAATTCCTGCTTTTTGGAGACCGAACATGCGCATGGCGTCGTGGACTCGCAGAACTCTCCCATGGCTCGTCGCCACACTCTTGATCCCCGCTCTGGCGCCGTTTCCGGCAGCCGCGGCGAAGGCGGCTCCGCCGCCGGTGCTCGATCGAGAGCTGTTCTTCGGGGATCCGGAGATCTCTCAGGCCCAGATCTCTCCCGACGGCAAGTTCATCGCGTTCGTCAAGCCGCTGGACGGAACCCGCAACGTCTGGGTCAAGCAGACCGAGGAACCGTTCGGCAAGGCCCGACCGCTGACCGCCGACACCAAGCGGCCGATCCCCGCATTCTTCTGGAGCCGCGACAGCCGGCACATCCTGTTCGTCCAGGACAACGCCGGCGACGAGAATTACAACGTTTGGGCCGTCGATCCCGGCGCTGCGCCGCCGGAGGGTGCCAAGGTCCCGACCGCGCGCAATCTCACCGCGCTGGAAAAGGTCCGCACGCTGATCTACGCCGTACCGCGCAAAACTCCCGACCTGCTCTACATCGGACTCAACGACCGCGATCCGGCCTGGCATGATCTGTATCGCCTGAGCATCGCCAGCGGAGAGCGGACGTTGATCCGGCGGAACGCCGAGCGCATCGCCTCGTGGTTTTTTGATCTGGCCGGTCAGTTGCGACTCGCCGTCCGGATCACCCAGGACGGATCGACCGAAATCATGAAGGTGACCGACGAAGCGTTTGAGGTCGTCTATACCTGTGGCGTCTTCGAGAGCTGCGGCCCGGTGCGCTTTCACAAGGACGGCGAGCGCGTCTACCTGATCACGAACAAGGGCGACGACGTCGATCTCACCCGACTGATCCTGTTCGATCCGCGTGACGGCACGAGCTCGCTCGTCGAGTCCGATCCGCTGAACCGCGTCGACTTTGGTTCGCCGATCTTTTCGGATGTCAGCGACGAACTGGTCGGCACGAGCTACGACGACGACCGGACGCGTCTGTACTGGCGTGACGAGACCTTTGCGGCCGACTACAAGTTCCTGAAGAAAAAACTCGGCAACAAGCATCTTCTCCCGAATTCGAGCACCGCCGACGAACGAGTGTGGCTCGTAACTGCGACGAGCGACGTCGAGCCCGGCGAGAGCTACTTGTACGATCGAACGACCAAGAAACTGGCTCGTCAATTCCGAGTCTTCGATGAGCTGCCGCGCGAGCATCTGGCGACGATGGAGGCGGTGCGTTACCCCTCCTCCGACGGCTTGGAGATTTCGGCCTACCTGACTCTGCCTCGCGGGATCCCGGCGAAAAACCTACCGCTCGTGCTGAGCCCGCACGGGGGACCCTGGGCGCGCGATTCCTGGGGTTACGATCCGTTCGCGCAGTTCCTGGCCAATCGCGGGTACGCGGTGCTGCAGCCGAACTTCCGCGGCTCGGTGGGTTACGGGAAAAAATTTCTGGATGCCGGCAACAACGAGTGGGGCCAAAAGATGCAGGACGACTTGACGTGGGGACTGAAATACCTCGTCGGTCGCGGCATCATCGATGCCCAGCGCGCCGGAATCATGGGCGGCTCCTACGGCGGATACGCGACGTTGGCGGGACTGGCCTTCACCCCGGACACCTGGGCTGCCGGCATTTCGATCGTCGGCCCGTCGAATCTGATCACGCTGCTCGACAGCATCCCACCCTATTGGGAGTCGATCCGGACCATTTTCCATCACCGGATGGGAGACCCGAAAACGCCCGAGGGGCTCGCGCAACTTCAACGGCAGTCGCCACTGAACTCGGCGGACAAGATCAAGACGCCGCTCCTGATCGTCCAGGGCGCGAACGACCCGCGGGTCAAGCAGGCCGAATCGGACCAGATCGTGGTCGCGCTGCGCGAGCGCAAGTTTCCGGTTCAATACCTGATCGCGGACGATGAGGGTCACGGCTTCGCCAGACCGGTCAACAACATGGCGATGTTCGCCAGCGCGGAGAAGTTCCTGGCCCAGCACCTCGGTGGTCGATTCCAGGAATCGATGCCCGCGGAGGTCGCGACCCGCCTCGGGGAGATCGCCGTGGACGTCGAGACCATCCGGTTGCCGCTACGCATCAACCCTGCCTCCGTGACCTCGCCGACGCCCGCGCGGCCGCTTTCGCCGGGGACCTTCCGTTTCCAACGCAAGATCGAAGTCGGAGGCGACAGCTTCGATCTTTCGGTCGAGCGGGTCATCCGCGAGGAGGCCGACCGGTGGGTCGTGACCGAGTCGACCGACGGC
>JANNRU010000122.1:0-3315 GCA_031401755.1 Acidobacteriota bacterium
CCATGGCGTCGAGCTTGCCGTCTTCAATTGCGACTCGGACGCCAAGCTCGAGGGTCTCCGGCTCATCGGTCGGCTCCAGCAGGCCGAGCGCGGCGCGGGCGCCTGCGATGTCGCCTCGCGATAACTCGAGTCCGACCAGACGCTGGCCGATTCCGACGCGGGCCTCAGCACCCCGCGAGTCTTTGGCGACCCGCCCCAGCACATCGCGGTAGGTCTCGATCGCGACGTCGACTTCGCGGCGAGCTTCAAGAGTCTGGGCCAACTCGAATCGCGCGTCGTCATTTGCCGGGTCCACATCGAGGATCGCGCGCAGCAACGCCATCGCATCGCTCGTGCGCTGGTCCGCGCGATAAGCTCTGGCGAGCAGCGCGCGGCCGGCGGTGACCTCGGGCTCCATCGCCACCGCTCGCTCCAGATCGACAACGGCCTCGCCCGGCCGGCCGAGTCGGAGTCGCGCCTCGCCGAGAAATCGCCAGAGCGAGCCGGTTGCGAGACTGATCTCCTCGATTCGGCCTAATTCCTCGTCGACAATCGGCCACGCGTTCAAGGCGCGCGCGAGTTGATCGACGAACGCCAACAGTTCGATCTCGTCCGGGTGAGCGGCGACAAAACCCAGCATGACCCGTAGCGCGTCGGTCTCCTGCCGATCTCGCAGTAACAGCTGCGCCAAGGTCCGCGTGGCCATCAAGTCGCCCGGGCGTAGGGCGACCAGCCGTCGCACCACCGCGATTGCACCGGGGAGGTCACGAACCTGCAGCTTCAAGCGGGCGAGCATTTCGAGCGCCGCGGGAGCGGCCGGAGTCGGCAATTCCAGCAAGCGTTCGTAGAGTTGGATCCCGATCTGAACCGCCTCGGGATCGCGCTCCGAACCCAGCGCGCGCTCGGCCGCGCGCTCGGCCAAGAACTGCAGCGCAGGACCGTGGACGGCGTCGACCGACAGCGCGTGCTCGGCCAATCGCTGGGCCTCCGAAACGCGGCCGATCTCGAATAGCAGATTCGCGGCCTCCGAGAACAGATCGGGCGAGTCCGGAGAAAGTTCGCAGGCGCGTTTCAACTCCTCGACTGCACGCTCCGGTTCTCCTCCGCGAATCGCGATCACGGCCCGGGCAAGCTTGGTATAGGATTCGGCGCGAGCGAGCACCCGAGCCTCGGCGAGATCGTCCGCCGCTGCGAGAATCGGTTTAACCGATGCCACTTCTGCGGTTTTCGCGGCCGACGAAGGACCGACCGTCAGGGCGAACCCGACGGCCAACGCCACTGCCGCGCGGCCGAGGGTTGCTCCCGCGAGGCTTCGCTCGCGGCGTTCCGGCGCCGGGGTCATTGTGAAGAATTGGACCAAGGCCGACACCGTTCGATGAGGGGAGCCGAATCCATTGTACCCAGGCTCAACGCAGTCGCCATCTCTTCCGGGGCCTCGTGCGGTTCGGCGTCCCACAGTTCCCGCAGCAGGCGCCGCGCGGCGAGCTGCTCGAACCACCGACGTCCAAAACGCGTCAACAGCCGTTCTTCCAACAACAGCGCGAACGCAGTGCCACGAAGCGCCGGGCCGGCCTCGCTCGGTGGCTCGAACCGGTTCGCGATCTCGTCCGGAGTCGGCAGAAGTCCGGTCGCCCGCTCGAGCCTCCTCCATGCCTCGTCCTCCGTGGCGGCCGCTCGGGGAAAGGAGACCGCTACGTCAAGGTAGGCCCAGTCCTTCCTCGGGACCACCGCCGCCGCCCAAGCCGTCGCGTTCCGGACGCGGTGGTCCAGAAAAATTCCAGCGGTTTCCAAAAATGTCGGGGACGACGCCAGCCTCCGTCCCAGCGCGCTGGCGGCGGCGGCGTAGGCTGGATCGCAACTCCCCGAGCGACCAGATGTGCGCACGTGAACCGCCCGCGCGGCCTGCACGCCGACCGCCACTGCCCGGGCCAATGCCTCTGGACCGTCGAGAGTTCCAAGAACGATCGAGACCGGCGCACCCCCACCAAGCTGAACCTCCGCCCAATCCGTCGCCGCCGGCTCCAGCACGACGAGAGTCTCCGGGAGGTCTGGGTTTGCCCCCAGTTCGGCGGCGATGCGGCGCACGGCGGATCGGATCCGTGCCAGCGGAGCGAATGCTCGATGTTCGACCAGGCCGGCGATCCGGGGGATCTGCGATCGATCCGCGTGCGACGAAGCCTGCAAGTCCAGCGCCGCGGTCCCGACGGCTCGATCCAGCGCGTCGATCGCCGCACGGAACCGTTCGAGAACCTCGGCAGAGCTCCGTCCGGTGGCCGAGTCGTGATACTCGAGCAAAGACATAGCGCCGACGCTCCGGGCCGCGTCCTCGCGAATCTTCCGTCGTTCATGCCGCAGATCTTCGAGTCCACGCTCCGAGCGGACCCAGGCGTCGTTCTGCAATCGCCGTCGGTCCGGATCGTCATCCAGCGCCACGGCGCTCCAATAACCCGCGCAGGGACGCTCCTGGCGGTGGATACATCTCGAGATCTCCGTGTCGATCGCCCGACTCGCTTGATCGAGGTAGGGCCCTCGGACGGCGCGAAACTCGTCACGGAGCCGCTCTCCACGGGCCGACCTGTCCGCCCCCGCGGCGGCGGCGACGACAGGTGCGACCGAGTCAACCCGCAAGCGGTCCTCGATCCGCTCGAGCAGTTCAGACGCGTCGGGGGGGACCGGTCCTAATCCCAATTCCGACAGCCGCGCGTCGGCGCGCCACCGCTCCAACTGGTCGAACAAGGAGAGGTTCGGCATCACGCGATCCGCCGTTCTCGGGCCACGACCGATCAGGCGGCCTTCGGCACGGCGTCGCGCTTCGCCCGCGCTTCACACCAATCGAGAGCGCGACGGAACTGGTCGTCGAGCGCGGTCTTGACATCCTCGCCCTCACCCTGCAGCGTCTCGTCCGGTTGGATCCCTTGGACCCATGACGTACCGTCGGGGGTCTCCCAGCGCGCCGCGGACAAAATCACACCGGCCCCGTCCCCGAGTTCGTAGAGGCGCGGTTCGGCACCCAAGCCGTAGCTGGTCTCGCCCAGCACGGTCGCGCCACGAATCTCTTTCAGCAGGGCGGCAAGACCTTCGGGGCTACCGGCCGTCGCTCCGTTGACCAAGACCGCCACAGGACCGTCCCAACTCTTGGCTGGCGGCGTACCCTCCAGAACCTCGATGACCCTCCCCGCCTTGTCACGGAGGCGCAGCAGCGTACCGCCGACAAACGGCGCCGCCAGTCGCGCCGCGTCGCGTGGGGCGAGGTCGACCGTATTGCGCAGGTCGACGAGCAACATCCCGATCCCGCGCGACCGAACCTCTTCTAGTTCCTTCTCGAGCGCCGCGACG
>JANNRU010000123.1:0-2964 GCA_031401755.1 Acidobacteriota bacterium
CCGGCTCGATCTCCGTCACCGCGTGATAGTGCTCGGAGGCCGCGAGATTGTTTCCTGACCGCCGAAGGGCATTGGCGAGGTTGAAATGGGCCTTGGCCATCCGCGGATCCACTGCCAACGCTCGACGGTAGTGCTCCAGCGCCTCCGGATCTCGACCCTGCCGGGCCGCGAGCGTTCCGAGGTTGAAGTGGCCCAAGGCCAGCCCAGGGTCGAGCGCCAGACCGCGCTCGAACTCGATGCGACCCGCATCCAGATCGCCCAATAGCACGAGGGTCGACCCCAAATTGAGATGGGTCATCGCGTCCTGCGGGTCAATTTCCGCCGCGCGGCGGTAATCCTCCAGTGCCTTCGCGTAATCGCCGGCCTGGAAGTAGGCCGTACCCCGCCGCTTTTGATGGGTCGCAGAGCCTTGAGCCAGTGACAAGACCGCTTCGAGAGACGGGTCGGCAAGGGGTGCTCGGCGCTTTCCGATGCGCCCGAGATGTTCTCGGGCGAGATCGAGCTTTCCCAGATCGCGGTAGGCCTGTCCGAGCGGGTAGTGGATCTCGTCGGCCTCCGGAGCCAGACGGAGCGCGTTCTCGAAAGCGGTCACGGCCTCGGCCTGAGCACCGCGCGCAGCGGCAAGCCTTCCCGCCAGCACGAGGGCGCGGGCACCCCCTGACGCCGAAGCCTTCCGGGTCAGCGGTTCCGCGGCGTCGAGTTTCCCGGCTTGGATGTGCGATTCGGCCAAGGCGATCAGTGTCGGCGTGTCGTCCGGAGACAGGCGCAATGCCCGTTCGAACGCGGCGGCGGCTTCGTCCGAGCGCCCCGCGCGGGTCAGGACGTGACCCTGGAGATAGGGCCAACGAGCCTCGTCCGGTGCCAGGGCTTCTGCATTCCGGTAGCAAGCCTCCGCCGCATCGTCGATCGCGTAGGCGTGATAGAGCATCCCCAGCGAACCCTGTGCGGCGGCGAGCGCATCGGGCGAGCGCCGCGAGTTCGCGGTCGCCCGCTCGAGTTCGGCGATCGCCGCCTGAAACTGCTGCTGGACCGCGGGTTGAAATCGCTCGAGCGGCGGGTGGGGGATCTCCGCGAGGGCGGCCGGTCGCTCGCCGCCACCGCAGCGGATGAGGCCGACGCACGCCAAGGGCAGCAGCAGTCCGACGGCGATGCGCGATCGACGTCGGCATCCCGGCATCCGATCACTCTCCAATCGCACGGCCGCTCCCCCGACGCAACGTGACATAGCGGCCCATCGGCAGATCGGTCCACTCCTCGATCCCGCCGTCGGTGAAGCGCACTCGAATTCTCTGAGCGCTCCCGCCCTCGCCCAGCCCGATCAGCACACGCGGATCGCCGGCGGCAAGGTAGCTCCCGTCGACGTGGACCCGTCGCGTCAAGTGGCGACCGTCGGCTCGAACCGCTTCGACGGTGGCGCCCAGGGCATCGACCTTGCCGTCGGCTTCGAAGATCCGGAGCCCGAGCCACGGACGGTCCTGCCCGATCTGGTTGAGCAACACGCGGACCGGCCCGTTGCTGTGGGTTACCACGATGTCGGTGTCGCCGTCGTCGTCGATGTCCCCGAAGATCGCGGAGCGGCTTACCTCGCGGAGGGCCAAGGCTTCCCCGGAGTCGGCCGTGACGTCGGCGAACCGGTAGCCGTCTTGGTTCCGGAACAACTGGTTGATTTCCTCGAGCGGGTACGGATTGCCGGCTCGCACCTGTTCGGCGATGATCCTCACGGCGCCGTTGGCCACGAACAGGTCGAGCCGGCCATCGTTCTCCAGATCGAACCAGCCGGTGCCGAATCCCGTATGCGGTAGGCTCGGCGGGCCCAGCCCGGACTCAGCGGTCATGTCGTTGAACAAGCCTCTTCCGTCGTTGGCATAGAGCGTGTTGGTCTCGCCTGTCAGGTGCGTCATGAACAGATCGAGATCGCCATCGTCGTCGTAATCCCCGGCATCGACTCCCATGCTGGCTTCGGCCTCGCCGGATTCGTTCAGCGCGCACCCGGCGAGCAAGGCATCTTCACGAAATGTTCCGTCACCTTGGTTGATCCACAGGAAGTTCGCTTGCTGGTCGTTGGCCACGTACAGGTCGATCCGGTCGTCCGCATTGAGGTCGGCTGCGATCACGCCTAGGCCGTTGCCGCGAGCACGTCCGATCTGAGACGCGGCGGTGACATCTTCGAAGGTGCCATCACCACGATTGCGGAACAACCTCGCGGGCAAGGGTTCGTAGGCCAGTGGGCTGCAGTAATCAGCGGCCCCGGTATCCGATCGGCATACCTTATGACGAGCGAAGGTGAAGTTGATGTAGTTGGCCACGAATAGATCGAGATCGCCGTCCCGGTCATAATCGAGGAACGTCGCGCTCGAACTGAACGAGTCGACCGTGGTCTTGGTCTGGTGGGTGATGTCTGCGAAGATACCGCCGTCGTTACGTAGGAAGAGATTTGGCCCCAGCCCGGTCACGTAGAGGTCCGGGTCGCCGTCGCGGTCAAAGTCCCCGACGGCCGCTCCCATGCCGTACGCGGATCCCGGGAGTCTTGCGGTCCCGGAGACATCGTCGAATCGAAGCTCGCCAGTTTCTTTCAGGCGGTTCGCGTAGAGCCGATGGCTGAGCGCTTGGGCCGCCCCGGGCGCGCTGTCCGGACCCAGCCTCTGCCCCTGGACCAGGAACAGATCGAGATCGCCGTCGCCGTCGAAATCGGCGAGTGCACCTCCGGAGCCCATCACCTCCGCGATGTAGTACTCGCCCGACATGCCGTTGACGTGAACGAAGTCGATTCCCAGCGCGGCGGCACGTTCAATGAAGGGAGGGCGCGGCGCCGCCGTGCGCTCGACCGCGGGAGCGGGGAGGCGGGGCTCGCCGTTACAACCGATCGCGATCGTCGCCACGACGACCCCCGGTAGGAAGAGGCGTGACGTCCTGACCGACAGTTTGATCATGGCGTTCAGCCGGAATATACCAGGGGGTCGGCGG